>JAWKZW010000001.1:4822500-5036045 GCA_041395725.1 Gammaproteobacteria bacterium
ATAACCGGTATTGCTCTACTGCGGTCGACTACTAAATCCCAACCAGAACAACACCAGCAAAGTATGCTCAAAGATCACAACTACTGACTGTCATGTCCTGTCAGCCCTAAGACCAACCCCCAGGTATTGGGTAACACCTGAAAAACACAACAGCTCGTTTGCTTTTACTACTAAATGAATAAACGCAAGTTGCTTACTTTGACAGTATTGCTTTTGACAGCCTACCGTCCCAGCAAGCACCCACCTCTATTACTTGATCCGCTTTTTTAAAGAACTTCCCTTAACCTCCTCGGTCAGGGAGGGCGTATTATACGCCCTTAGCGTTGTTTGGCAAGGGCCTTAATGAAGGATTTATAAAGAAATCTGAACGCCTCTGAGAGGCCGTATTCCGGGCCTGTTTCCGGGCCTGTTTCCGGCCCCGTCCAGCCCGGCCCAGGTCGAGTTTCCCGAGAGAGCGTCGATGCAGCGGAGCCAGGGCGCCGCATGGGGCAGCTTCAAGCCCCTGCGGACTATAAGGCTTCAGCCCTGGCTGAGACAATTCCTGGCACATGCCGCGGGTGGCACCACGCCGCAGGCTCCCCGCGCTAGGCAGCAATCTTGACCAGATGAAAAAGCTTCTTGCCACGCTTGAGTACATAAAATTTGCCACTCAGGGCATTCTCCGGCCCCAGCTGAAACGCGTCAGAGTCCACCGGCTGTCCATTGGCACTGACTGCGCCGTTACCCAGAAACTCACGCGCCATGCGATTGGACTTTGCCAACTCCGTGGCGACCAGGGCCTCTACTATTGAATAGGGCCTGTCAGCCAGCGTTGTGCAGGGCAGCCCGTCCAGTTCCAGCTGCTCAAGATCCTGATCCGTGAGACTCTGAATGTCGCCGGAAAACAATGCCCTGCTGATCCGGATAGCCGCTTCCAGCCCCGCCTCGCCATGCACCAGCCGGGTGGCCTCTCTGGCCAGTATAGCCTGGGCTTCCGGCTTGCCCGTAGAAACCCGATCGGCGGCCTCGATGGCACGAATCTCTTCTACCGGCAGGAAAGTAAAGTAGTTAAGGAATTTATAAACGTCCGCGTCGGCCACGTTCAGCCAGAACTGATAGAAAGCGTAAGGCGAAGTCTTGTTGGGACTGATCCAGATCGTGCCTGACTCAGTCTTGCCGAACTTGGTCCCGTCAGCCTTGGTGACCAGTGGCAACGTGACGCCATACACCTGCTGCTGATGCAGCCGACGGGTGAGATCGATGCCGCCGGTAATATTGCCCCATTGATCACTGCCACCCACCTGCACTGTACAGCCGAAGCGCTTGTTAAGCTCGGCAAAGTCGTAGGACTGCAGGATCATGTAGCTGAATTCGGTAAAGGAGATACCGGCTCCTTCGCGTTCGATGCGCTGCTTTACCGATTCTTTCTGGATCATCGCGTTGACCGAAAAATGCTTGCCCACGTCACGCAGAAAATCCAGCACGCTGAAACCTTGCATCCAGTCCAGGTTGTTGACCAGCAGCGCGGAATTATCACCACAATCGAAATCCAGAAACTGGCTCAGCTGTGGCTTAAGACGCTCCACCCACTCCGCCACTACATCGGTCGAATTCAATTGCCGCTCACTGGATTTGAAGCTGGGATCTCCGATCATGCCGGTTGCCCCTCCCACCAGAGCAATGGGTTTGTGCCCGGCCTGCTGGAAGCGCTTGAGGGCCAGCAGCGGCACGAGGCTGCCGACATGCAGGCTTTCTGCTGTCGGGTCGAACCCGCAGTAAACCGTTCGACTGGCTTCACCGAGATGCTCAACCACTTCCTCGCCGCCAGCCAGTTGAGTGATCAACCCCCGGCTCTGAAGATCCGCAATGACGTCCTGGGCACCTGCTGCCATAACTTGAACCTGCTGCTTTCCAAACTGATTTCGTAGGTAGAACACCGCGGCCGGAGAAGCCTGCAGCCAGAAGGCGCCGGTGGTCGGGACAGGGTCCCTTGCCGGCCGCGGAAAAAGCAGGGATTCTACACCAGTGGGACTTTAAAAATCTCGCCGGGGAACGAATTGCCCGGAGAATTGTCAATTTAAGGTACCTCTGGTCAGTTACCGCAATGCACTGGTAGATAGAATGTCAGAGGTTTCTTAAGGGGAAAGCAGGACTGGTTCGGATAGTGTTACCAGTGCCTTGCTGCTACAATTTCATGTTTATGCGTGACACCGGCTGGCGGTGGCGCGCGAACAGTCAGGCAGGTATGAGTCCGATCGAGTTCACCAGGCAGTTTCTGCGCAGGTACTACCCCCGACAACATATGATTGCCGCAGGCTTCCTCAGTCTGCTGCTGGTCTTCATGCTGGCGCTGTCAACTCGCGATGCGAGCCATGCCAGCCAGCAACGTGCAGACCTGGTGCGGCCAGTCATCGATATCGATCAACTGCCAGGCACCGTTTCAGCCCGCGCCGCCACCCGACCCGGGCAGCAATCTGCAGCCGCGAGCACCACCCGGGCCGCTGCCGTCGACGACCAGCCGGTACCGGTTTACGCCGAGGAAGATACCGACAATCACGGCGAAGTTGTAAGAACACAGGAATCTGAAGCGTTACCCGGCCCGGGTGCTGACCAGCCTGGCTGGCAGCATGTGGTCGTCCAGCCCGGCGACAACCTGTCGACTCTCTTCAGTAAGGTCGGCCTGTCTGACCGCCAGCTGTTCCATGTGGTGAACAGCCACGAAGAGGCCAAGGTGCTGAATCGAATTTACCCCGGTTACAAGCTGAGCTTCCTCATTCCCGAGCCCGGCCAGCTTGAACAGCTGCAGGTGCTCAAATCACCGATGGAGGGCTATCTGTTTACCCGCGTAGATGGCTTCTATGATGTTGAGACCATCATTCGTGAGCCGGAAGTTCGACAGGTATTTAAACAGGGCACTATTACCGACAGTTTGTTCCTGGCCGGACAGCGTGAGCAGATCCCGGCCCTGACTATCATGGAAATGGCCGATATTTTCGCCGGGGTTGTAGACTTTATTCTTGATACCAGATTGGGAGACCACTTCAGCATCCTGGTAGAGGAAAATTACCTGGACGGTGAATTCGTCGGTACCGGCAATATACTCGCTGCCCAGTTCACCAACCAGGGGCAGCAATACATTGCGGTTCAGTATCAGAATGAAGCCGGTGATATCGGCTACTACAACCCGGACGGCGAAAGCATGCGCAAGGCGTTTTTGCGCACGCCCCTGGACGTGTTTCGCATCAGCTCCAATTTCAGCCCGGCACGCAGACATCCCATCCTGAATACAGTGCGCGCTCACAAGGGCACAGACTACGCTGCCCCCAGAGGAACGCCGGTCAGGGCCACCAGTGATGGCACCGTTACCCAGGCGTCGCGGAGCGGCTCCTTCGGTAACCTGATCGTGATCAGACACGACGGAGGCTTCGAGACCAAGTACGCACACCTTAACGGTTTTGCCAATGGCATCAAGCGCGGTATGCGGGTCCGGCAGGGCGACGTGATTGGCTTCGTCGGCAGCACCGGCAGCGCCACTGGCCCACACCTCCATTACGAGTTCCTGGTCAACGGCTCGCATCAGGATCCCCGCACCGTGCTGGACAAATTACCCCAGGCGGTTTCGGTTCCAGAACAGGAGCGGGGCAGGTTCCGGGAGCAGGTGATTCCCCTCCTGAAACAGTTCAATCAGATGCAGCGAACGCAGCTGCTCGCTCGACAGCAACTGGGTGCCGAGTAAGGGCCGCAATTCCATGGCAGAACACGCCTACTATATCGGACTGCTGTCAGGTACCAGCATGGATGCCATCGACTGCGCGTTAGTCAGTTTTGACAGCGGCAGGCCGGTGCTGCATGCCAGCCTGTCCCACCCGTATCCGCAGGATCTCCGCAAACGACTGTTTGCGCTGTGCACACAACCAGACATTTCCCTGCAAGGCCTGGGCGAGGCTGATATCGCGGTAGGCCAGCACTTTGCAGCCGCTGTTAACAACC
Organism: Gammaproteobacteria bacterium; assembly: GCA_041395725.1. Classification (NCBI taxonomy): domain Bacteria; kingdom Pseudomonadati; phylum Pseudomonadota; class Gammaproteobacteria; species Gammaproteobacteria bacterium. Next base: position 4,826,470 of record JAWKZW010000001.1, read on the forward strand.
TGCTGGCCAGAGAGAAACTGGAAGCAGGCCAGATCGAAGCGATCGGCAGCCACGGACAGACGGTATTCCACAAACCTGAAAAGCCGCTGCCGTTTACCCTGCAAATAGGCGATCCCAGCACCATAGCCTACAACACCGGCATCACCACTGTAGCGGATTTTCGCCGCAAAGACATGGCCGCTGGCGGCGAAGGAGCACCACTCGCGCCACTTTTTCACAAGCATGTTTTTGAGTCCGCTGAGCAGCGGCGGGTTATCCTCAATCTGGGCGGCATCGGTAATATCTCGATCATTGCCCAGGACAGGCCCTTTGTCGGCTACGACACCGGTCCAGCCAATGTTCTATTGGACTATTGGATCGACAAGAATCTGCATCAGCCGGTGGATCTTCAGGGTCAGTGGGCGAAATCCGGACAGGTGATCGACGAATTGCTGGAACTGCTGCTAGATGACCCCTACTTCGCAGCTGCCGAGCCCAAGAGTACAGGCAGAGAATATTTCAACGGCCAGTGGCTGGAGCGCAGGCTGGCGAAACTGACCAGCCCAGCTGCGCCGGCAGACGTACAGGCAACCCTGCTGGAGCTGACAGCCAGTACAGTCGCGATGGAAATTGAAAATCAGCTTGTAGCGGACGAAGTGTTTGTCTGTGGGGGTGGCGTTCACAACACCGCGCTGGTAAGCCGGTTGCAGCAGCTGCTTCCGGACAGCCAGGTAGCCTCGACGGCTCTACTGGGCATGGCTCCGGACTGGGTCGAGGCGATGACGTTTGCCTGGCTGGCACAACAACGAATGGCGGAAACCGCACTGGACACCACCGGTGTTACGGGCGCGTCCCGACCGGTCATTCTTGGTGGCGTCTATTTACCGGATTGATTTACCGGATTGACCTGCCCGACCTGGCGCTTACCGACAGCTCCCGGCTGTCAGTGTCAGTCCTGGCTGACCCGGTTTATCCGCTCAGATTGAAAAGGAGGAGCCGCACCCACAGGTGGTGGTGGCCATCGGGTTATCGACCACGAAGCGGGCGCCTTCCAGCCCCTCCACATAATCAATGCGCGATCCGACCAGGTACTGGAAGCTGAGTGGATCCACCAGCAGACTGGCGCCCCTGTTGTCGACGACAGTGTCGTCGTCGTTGACTTCTTCGTCAAACGAGAACCCATACTGAAAGCCGGAACAGCCGCCACCGGTAACGAACACTCTCAGCTTCAGGTTATCGTTACCTTCCTCTTCGACCAGACTATGAATCTTGGCCGCGGCGTTTTCGGTCAGGCTGAGCAAAACCGGTTCTTGTGATTCAACTACGGACATTTTAATACCACTATCAGAATTCACCATTTTCCGGCGTTGCAGAGCCGGAAGACGACCTAGTATACCAATAACCAAGGGTAACAGTCAGGTATTATATTGCGCCGCTACTCGCTGTTTTCAAGCCTCTCGCCGTTTTCCGGCAATGCCTGAGTATCCGCAGTGAGCTGCTTGGGAGCCAGGTCGGACGCAGACAGATGCATCAGCTTGCCATTAACCTCGGAGCCCATCACCATTTCAATCAGATTGTAGTAGACATTACCCATAACTACCGCCTTGGCAGCCAGTTCCACGTGCTTGGAGGAACGCACATCGCCCTGCACGAGCCCGTTGATAACGACAGAAGGCACGCAGATTTGCCCTTCTACCGAACCCTGGTCCACAACCCGGATCAGCGCCTCAGAAGCGTCGTCCGCGTAAATATTTCCCTTTATCTTCCCTTCCACAATCAATTCGCCACTGAAATGAACGTCACCAGCTATTTCAGTAGTATGTGAAATCAGGGTGTGGGCTGGTCCTTGATTGTCGGTCTTTTCTCCGGAACCGAACATGTCTTACTCTCCTTCTACAACCCAGTCGAATGCCTTGCTGACCGACTTGGCCATCGGCGCGGTAGCGACCGCTTTAACCTCTATCTGCTCTGGAACGAATCCGGGCAGCAGCTCCAGCTCGCCCTCGATGTTCTGGAAGTAACGAAACCTGAGCTTGATATCTAACTGATTTTCGTCTTCGGTCAAATCGCGCAGCGGGATGGAAACCCGCTGCCCCTCACGATTACCCACTACTTCGACATTTACATGCCCCGTCAGGTAATCGCCATCAGACTCCTCCTGACGCATAACCAGCTTGTAGCGAAAGCGACGCTCACTACCCGCCCGCTCCAGATCCATTTGTCCGACGACCAGCCCGACGTCCGCAAACTCGTCCGTCATCGCCTGTCGGTAATACTGAAGATTCTTTTCGAGGCTGGCAATATACTCACGCAGCTCCGTCATCGTGACCTGGATTTCACTGTTAGCCTGCTGATCCATAACGCTGCCGCGTTCCAACAGAGCCAGCTCCTGTCTCAGTGAAGCGTTTTCCGCTTCCAGATCAGCCAGACGCTGGCCGGCCGCACTGAGGTTGCCGCCCGCAAACCCTGTTTCGCGAACGCCAAGCCAGTGCCCCGTCAATGTGCCACCGATCAGCAGAGCGACCAGGGCGACAGCAGCCAGCAGGCGTCGACCAGGCCGATACGGCACAACCACCATTCGTTCCTGCTTGCTGCCTTTTACGACATTTGGCATAAGCCGACTTTCCGAAGTTCTTTATATAACAACCGGTTAATCCCGGTCAGGGCACCAGCGCGACATGCTGCAGCCCGGTGGTCTCGGGCAGCCCCAGCATGATATTCATGATCTGCACCGCCTGCCCCGAGGCACCTTTAATCAGGTTGTCGATGGCAGAAAGAACAACTACCCGGTTATTGTTAGGCAGGTAGTTGGCGGAAATCCGACAGATGTTGGCACCCCTGACATCACGGGTGGCCGGAAACTGACCCAGTGGCAGCACATCCACAAAAGCCTCGCCCCTGTAGAAGTCCTGGTAGATATCCTGCAGGTCCTCGGCGGTCACCTGAGCCCCACTCCTGACCGGGGCATAAAGAGTGGCGAGAATGCCCCGGATCATGGGCGTCAGATGGGGCATAAAAGTCAGATTGACGGCCTGTTTGCTGTGCCGGTTCAAGCCCTGCTCGATCTCGGGGCCGTGCCTGTGGCCATACACCCCGTAGGCTCTTATGGATTCACTGGCTTCCCCCACCAGGTAGTCGATAGCAGCCTTGCGGCCGGCCCCGCTGACACCGGACTTGGCATCGGCAACCAGTTGCGAAACATCCACCAGGCCGGCCCGCAGCAACGGAATAAATCCAAGCTTGACCGCCGTAGGGTAACATCCCGGAGCAGCCACCAGACGGGCACCGCTGATCTGTTCGCGATTCGTCTCGGGCAATCCGTACACTGCTTCCGGTATCAGGTGCGGACAGCGATGGGTAGTTTTATACCAGTGCTCCCAGACCTCGACATCCTCCAGACGGAAGTCAGCAGAAAGATCGATCACTCTGACCCCCTGATCCAGCAACGCGGGGACCGACTCCATGGCCACGCCATGGGGAGTAGCAAAGAATACGATATCACAGTCACCCAGTTCGGGGCTGTCAGGCGCGGCAAATTCCAGGTCGCAAATGCGGCGTAAACTGGGAAAAAGCTCGGCGACCGGTGTGCCCTGGCGCTCGCGTGAGGTTACCACGTCCAGACGAACATCCGAGCGGTTCGCCAGCAATCGTAATAACTCAACACCGGTATAACCGGTCGCACCAACCACACCTATTTTGACCACCTGTCTCTCCTTAATGGACTGACTGTCCAACCGCGGGGCCTGGCTGCCCGACTGCTTATCTGGCAGGCTGCCTGCCTGATTGACTGTGCGCCAGACGACCCGCAAAAACCCGATTCCCGGCAGCCAGGCGCAAGCCCGTGCCGGGCGGACCGGACTCGGTATCTTACACGCACCTTTCGATAATGCAAAAGCCAAAGGCGCCCTCCCTGGTGGGAATATTGACTACATGAGCAGCCCTGCCTGTGGTAACGTTTGCGTTCTCTGAATCACGAGGTAAATTCAAATGCTGTGGGTGAAATCCTTCCACATCATCGCTGTCATCTGCTGGTTTGCCGGGCTGTTTTATCTGCCCCGCCTGTTCGTCTATCACGCCATGAGCGAGGACCAGGTCAGCAAAGACCGCTTTACGATTATGGAGCGCAAGCTTTTCCGCGGCATCATGACGCCATCAGCCATCGCCACCGTAGCGCTGGGACTGTGGTTGATCTCCTTCAATCCCGCCTATTACCTGTCAGCCTGGTGGATGCATGCCAAGCTGGGCCTGGTGGCTGTCCTGCTTGTTTACCACGTGATCTGCTGGCGGATTCTGCTGGAGTTCCGTGATAACAGGAACACACGCAGCCATGTTTTTTATCGCTACTTCAATGAATTCCCGGTGGTTCTGTTAATTGCTATCGTAATTCTGGTAGTGGTGAAGCCGTGACCTGCATCCGCATTAACCAGCCGGTACGCCAGTAATGACCAATACCAAACCTAATGTCATGTGTTTTAGCGGACTCGACCCGACTGGTGGAGCGGGTTTGCAGGCAGACATCGAAACCCTTTTCAGCACCGGGTGTCACACATTGCCGATTGCTACCGCCCTCACCGTTCAGAATACACAGGATGCCAGCGGCATGTCACCGGTCGATCCGGCTCTCATCGTCGCGCAGGCCAGGACAGTATTGGAGGACGTGCCGGTAAACTGCTTTAAAATAGGCCTCACCGGCGATGTCGCCATCGTCGAGGTCATTCATACCCTGCTGCGGGATTATGCCGATATACCCGTGGTTGTGGACCCGGTGATCCGGGCCGGCGGCGGGTTCGAGTTTGGCTCCCGGGAGCTGGTTGAAGCCATTCGTTCGCTGCTGCTGCCACTTACCACTGTGTTGACACCCAACACCGAGGAGATTATGCAGCTGGCTCCCAGCGCAGACAGCATTGAAGCCTGCGCCAACGAGTTGCTTGAGACCGGCTGCCAGCATATCCTGGTAACCGGCGCCCATGCCGCAACGCCGGATGTGGTCAACAAATTTTTTTCCCACCATGAAGGCCTTTCTTTGTTTACCTGGCCACGTCTGGAACACAGCTATCATGGGTCCGGCTGCACTCTGGCCGCCAGCCTGGCTGGCTACCTGGCCCACGGGCTGGACCTGCGCGATGCAGTTCAACAGGCGCAGCGCTTCACCTGGGAATCCCTCAGCCACGGTACCCGTATCGGCTTTGGCCAGCATATTCCCAATCGAAGTGCCTGGAGCAAGCAGGGTTTCTAGGGTCGACGCGCTATGAAGCTGGCAGGTATCTATGGGATTACCGACAGTAGCCTGACACCGGGGCAATCGCTGCTCACGGCGGTAGAGCAGGCTCTTGAGGGCGGCATCAGTCTGCTGCAGTACCGGGACAAACAGTCTGACCCGGCACAGCGGCGGGCACAGGCCAAAGCCCTGCAGGTACTGTGCGCAGCCCATCAGGTACCCTTGCTGATCAACGATGACGTGCAACTGTGCCTTCAATCCGGCGCCGCCGGCGTACACCTCGGCCAGCAGGATACCGACATTCTTGCTGCCAGGCGGGCGCTGGGAGACCAGGCAATTATAGGCATTACCTGTCACGCAGACCTGGCGTTAGCCAGCCGGGCAGAACAGTCCGGCGCCAGCTATGTGGCCTTCGGCCGCTTTTTCCCCTCTCAAACCAAACCCGCCGCACCCCCCGCCGAGCTTGACCTGCTGGTCCGCGCTCGGGAGCGCCTTAGCATCCCGATCGTGGCAATCGGAGGCATAGATGCCAGCAATGCAGCAGCGGCCGTAGCGGCAGGCGCCGACATGCTGGCTGTGATAAATTACCTGTTTTCCGCCCGGGATATAGCATCCCGGGCTCGGGAATTGAACGCGATATACCGACGCATTACCCTTACTTGATCCAATCAGAGGATGTCATGACCCTGACCCAAAGCACTACCAGACACTCCACGGAACTTTACGACCAGGCCCTTCGCTACATCCCCGGCGGGGTCAACTCACCGGTGCGGGCCTTCAAAGGTGTCGGTGGCCACCCCCTGTTCTTCAAAGCCGGTCGGGGTGCTTACCTGATCGATGCCGACGACAACCACTACGTTGACTACGTGGGGGGCTGGGGTCCATTCATTCTTGGCCATTGTTACGCGCCGGTGATGGAAGCACTGCGGAAGCAGATGGAATTCGGGCTGGGTTACGGCGCCTCGACCGAGGCGGAAATACAGATTGCCAAGAGGATCTGCGACATCCTGCCGTCCATTGAAACCGTGCGCCTGGTCAATTCCGGTACCGAAGCCACGATGAGCGCCGTCCGACTGGCACGCGGCTATACACAACGGGACAAGGTGGTGAAGTTCGAGGGTTGCTATCACGGCCACGTCGACAGCCTGCTCGTCAAGGCTGGTTCCGGAGCACTGACACTGGGTGAGCCGGATTCTCTCGGAGTACCCAGGGCGTTCACGGAGCTGACCCATGTCCTGCCTTACAATGACGCACAAGCCGTCGAAGCCCTGTTCGCCCGGGACGGCGACCAGATCGCCTGTATCATCGTGGAGCCCATCGCCGGCAACATGAACCTGGTGACACCTGAGCCGGGATTTCTGCAAACGTTACGGGATGTCTGTGACCGGCATGGGGCGCTGCTGATTTTTGACGAAGTGATGACCGGCTTTCGCGTCGCCCTGGGAGGAGCCCAGCAGGTTTACCAGGTCAAGCCCGACCTCACCACCCTGGGCAAGGTGATCGGCGGAGGGCTGCCGGTAGGTGCTTTTGGTGGCCGCAGAGACATCATGGACCGCCTGGCCCCCAATGGGCCTGTGTATCAGGCGGGCACGCTATCCGGCAATCCACTGGCGGTAGCCGCCGGCCTGACCACGCTGGAGGAAATATCAGCGCCGGGCTTTTATGACGGTCTATCATCCTCTACCGCCAGGCTGCTGGCCGGGCTAAAGGAACGTGCCGATGCAGCCAAGGTGCCCTTTACAACCAATCAAGTCGGCGCCATGTTCGGGTGCTTTTTCAGCGGGGAGGATAAAATCAGCCGCTTCGACCAGGTCACCGCGTGCAACATGGGGCATTTTCAGACTTTTTTCCATACCATGCTCAAAAATGGAATATACCTGGCACCTTCAGCGTATGAGGCCGGTTTTGTCTCGGCCGCCCACGGTGACGAGGAAATTCAGCTGACACTGGGCGCTGCCGAGCTGGCCTTCGCCGCAATCGCGCAAAATAACGGATGATTCGAATTTAAGGGAATAAGCAACATGAAAAAATATCACGTATACGGCATTGGCAACGCGCTGGTCGACAAGGAATTCGAAGTCGAAGATGCTTTTTTCGCTGAGCATGGCATAGAAAAAGGCTTCATGACCCTGGTTACCCATGAACAGCAGGAGCAATTACTGGCGTTGCTGACCAGCCAAGTCGGCCTGCGCAAACGCTCCGGCGGCGGCTCCGCAGCCAACACCCTCTACGCCCTCAGCCAGTTTGGCGGCAATGCCTACTTCGCCGGCAAAGTTGCCAGTGACGAGACCGGTGATTTCTATGTACAACAGCTGGGCCACCACAACATTGAAACCAATCTGGGCGACGAGCGCGACCATGGCACGACCGGGCGCTGTCTGGTAATGATCAGCCCCGATGCGGAACGCACCATGCACACTTATCTGGGTGTCTCGGAAAATGTATCGATTGAAGAAATAGACGTCGAAGCTATCAGAGCTTCTGAATACGTTTATATTGAGGGATACCTGGTTACTTCACCTACCGCCAAGGCGGCGGTCAAAGAACTGAAGAGAGTCGCAGAGGCCAATGGTGTCAAAACAGCCATGACTTTTTCTGACCCGTCGATGGTGGAATATTTTACCGAGGCGGTGGCGGAAGTGTTAGGAGAAGGGGTCGATCTGCTGTTCTGTAATGAAAAAGAGTCCCTGCTGTGGACTGATGCGGCCGATTTCGAATCAGCCTGCGAACAACTGAAAAAGCAGGCCAGACAGTTTGTTGTGACACGGGGCGCTCGCGGGGCAAGATTATACGATGGCTCGCAGTATATCGACATCGGCGCCCACCCTGTGGACGCCGTGGACACTAACGGTGCCGGCGATATGTTCGCCGGTGCCTTTCTCTATGGGATTACCCACGGTCATGACTTTGAAACGGCGGGTAAACTGGCCAGCCTGGCATCGGCCACTACTGTCGCGAGCTTCGGCCCGCGCCTGCCAACCGAGGCGCATGAAAAGATCCTCAATCTGGCCGGCTTACGGGCTGACTGAACCTCAGGCCTGGCTCAGGACCTTGGGGTCCAGAAGAATACTTCCCATTCACGAAGTGGTTCTGAACCGGCGTACAGTGGCTCATCCAGCGTCCTGCCGGATTTGGCGGCCCATTGCTGCATCATCGGCAGGCGCCGCTCGTCGAGTATTTCTGTCGCGGTCATTTCATAGGTCTCATCACCGATACGCAGCAGGCCGTCACCGCCCCGCTCCCGTACTCGTCGCGCCCAGTAACCGTTATCCGGCCGGGTAGCGGTGATGACGCCGTCTGGCGTGCCCACCCATGAAAGGTAGATAACGAACGGCGGGAAGCCGGCCTGTTGCATCATCAGAGGACCTTGAACCTGCGCATTCAGTGGCGTGAAGTCACTGGGCGGTGCGGTGCGAGTTCCACCAATGAGGATACCGGGTGTACGGGCCAGCCCGGTGTTGGAAAGGTAAGGCGCCGTAAACATCCAGGCCAGAATACCCCCCACAATCACCACTCCAGCTGCAATGCCAGCGATCTTGCCCTTACTCATGATACATGCTCCTTATTGTTGTATGTGCTGTACGTGTAAGACGGACAGAAGGTAGCTCTCTCGTGGGCGAATGTCCAGACCACTCAGCATATTGGGCGTACGCGCCTTACCGCCATCAATTCTCTGCGGACATCGAGGTTGCTCAAAAAAGAAGTTTGCCCGGGCAGTAAATTAGACTACAGTGAGAACCAATAAAAATAACAGGCTGGCTTAGGGCCTGCCAACCCAGCCCCCCAATCACTAAAACCCGAAAATAAAACCCGAAAAGAGGTACCTCCATGAAACGTATGATTCTCGCGGCTATTGTTTGTGGCCTGTCACTGACCAGCGCACTGGCGCAAACCGTACCGGAACTGCCCTTCGAATCGGTACCTGATCCGTTAAAACTCCCGCCGGACCTGCACTTCGGTGAGATCGCCGGAGTGGCGGTCAATTCACACGGTCATGTTTTCGTGTTCTCGCGGGGCGGCAGCGCCCAGGGGCCAGCCTACATGGCCACCGCCGCACAGCTGCTGGAATTCGACGCCGAGGGTAACTTCGTTCGCGAAATCGGCAAGAACCTGAACGCCTGGTCCTATGCCCACGCGGTGCGCATCGACCCCCAGGACAACATCTGGGTAGTCGACAAAGGCTCCAACATGATTCTGCGATTCAGGCCGGAAGGCCACGTGGACTGGGTGTTCGGCCGTAAAGGGGAAGCTTCTCACCTGCAAGTGCCGCCTGACTACGAAACCCAGATGGCCCGTATGCTGGAGCGGATGGGCGTCGATATCGACATTCCTGAGGGCAAAAACCCTCGCATGCCGGTGCCAGTCCACCAGGACAATGTTTTTAACCAACCTACAGATGTCGCATGGGATTCCGAAGGCAATTCTTATTTCTCCGATGGCTACATCAACTCCCGCGTCGGCAAAGCCAATGCCCGGGGCGAGTGGGAGAAAAGCTGGGGCTCACTGGGTTCAGGACCCGGTCAGTTCGATACTCCCCATGGCGTTGCCGTGTCACCCGATGATGAAATCTATGTGGCTGACCGGGGCAATCGAAGAATCCAGGTTTTTGACCAGGAAGGTAACTACATCCGCGAATTCACCATTGATGTACCGGTTGACACCTCGCGGGGCAAGATCACTTACGGCCGCGAGAACCCACACGGAACAACGGGTTCACAATCTCCCGGCGCTCCTGATGCGCTGTGCATGACTCCAGGCCCGAATCCGGTTCTCTTTGTGGGCGACCTGTACCCCAGCCGCATCTACAAGGTTTCGCTACAAGGCGAAGTGCTGGGTGTTTACGGTCAGCCCGGAAGAAACCTGGGCGAATTCGGCTGGATACACGCCATCGCCTGCCCGTCGGAAGACGAGATCTGGGTCGGCGAGCTGATCAACTGGCGCGTCCAGAAACTGGTAACCAAAGATTAAAAAAAGCCAGTCGCGAGCGAACGCAAGACGAGGCGAATCCCGGCGAAAAAGCGCAGTTTACTTTTAGTAAAAGAGCATTTTGAGCTGGGATTCAACGAAGTATTGCGGAGCGCAGCGACAGACCAAGCCCCTTGGCGACTGTGGCGCGTCACGAGCGCAGCGAAGACACGGCAAAAATTGTTGAGATTGGCGAGTTTACTTTCAGTAAATGAGGCGATCGAAACAATTTTTAACGCAGTAATCGAAAGCGCAGCCGCTCCTCAGTTGCCAAGGCCGAGGTTGTCGATGAAGGATTTGACCCCATCAAACCAACCAGACTTGCGCGGGCTCTGCCTCTCGCCATGCTCCTCGTGAATACCCTGGAATTCCTCCAGTAACTCCTTCTGCCGCTTGGTCAGGTTGACCGGTGTCTCCACCACCACCCGGATCAACAGGTCACCGACAGATCCACCACGGACCGGCGTGACACCCTTGCCACGCAGACGGAACAGCTTTCCGGTCTGGGTTTCGGCAGGGATCTTGAGCTTCACGCGGCCACCCAGTGTTGGCACTTCCAATTCCCCACCCAGGGCCGCATCGACGAAACTGATGGGGATCTCGCAGTGCAGGTTGCGACCATCCCGAGTGAAGATAGGATGTGATCTGACTGAGACTTCGACATAAAGATCCCCTGGCGGGCCACCGTGAATACCGGCCTGGCCTTCGCCGGTCAGGCGGATTCGATCACCGGTATCAACGCCTGCGGGCACCTTGACGGACAGCGTCTTGCGCTCGTCGGTAGTACCGCGGCCATGACAGGTATGACAGGGATCCTTGATCTGCTGGCCGGTTCCACGACAACGGGGACAGGTTTGCTGCACTGAGAAGAAGCCCTGCTGCATGCGCACCTGGCCGACACCGTTACAGGTCGAGCAGTCCACCGGCGAAGTGCCGGGTTTGGCACCCGAACCATCACAGGTCTGGCAGGTTACCGTAGTAGGAATTTTAATCCGGGATGTGGTGCCGCGCACTGCCTCTTCCAGATCCATTTCCAGGGTGTAACGAAGATCGGCACCCTGACGCACATGGCTGCGTCGACCACCACCATGGCCACCGCCGAAAATGTCACCGAAAATGTCGCCGAAGATATCACTGAAGTCGGCGTAGCCGCCGGAAGTCTGCCCATCCACCCCGGCATGGCCATACTGATCATAGCGGGTACGTTTGGTGCTGTCCGACAGAACCTCGAAAGCTTCGTTGGCTTCCTTGAACTTGTCCTCGGCTTCTTTGTTGTCGGGATTACGGTCCGGGTGAAACTTCATCGCTACGCGTCGATAAGCTTTCTTGATCTCGCCTTCAGTCGCTTCCCGTGAAATGCCCAGTACTTCGTAATAATCTCGTTTCGACATAGGTTGTTCTACTCTCGTCTGGCTTACCTGGCCGGTCGGTGGAGTAACCCGATTACGGACACCCCTTAAACACGTTAACCCCGCACCTGCAGCCGACTCCTCTTAGCAGAGGAAACCACTGTAGCACGGGGTCTTTGTTTGAAGCAGAAAAGTCGGCGCCGGACCAATGTGGCCTGGCGCCAGCTGCCAAGCGCTTACTTGTCTTCTTCCTTCACCTCTTCGAACTCGGCATCCACCGCATCGTCCTCGGCTCTGCCGCCGTCCGACTCCGCTGCCCCATCAGAACCACCCTGAGAGGACTGGGCCTGCTGCTCGGCGTACATCTTCTGAGCCAGGTCGGAAGACGCATCGGTCAGGTCCTTGGTCTTTGCCTCGATGGCTTCCTTGTCGCCACTCTTGACGGCCTCTTCCAAGGCGGTAATGGCTGCCTCGATTTTCTCTTTCTCCTCCGCGGAAACCTTATCGCCACCCTCTTCCAGCGTCTTCCTGGTGGCATGCACCAGGCCATCCGCGGTATTGCGAGCGGTGATCAGCTCCTCGAATTTCTTATCGTCCGCCGAGTGCGCCTCGGCATCTTTGATCATCTTATCTATTTCATCATCTGTCAGACCACTGGAAGCCTTGATAACAATAGACTGCTCTTTTCCTGTCGCCTTGTTCTTGGCGGACACGTTCAGGATACCGTTGGCGTCAAGATCAAAAGCCACTTCAATCTGCGGCGTACCCCGCGGAGACGCTGGAATATCGGTCAGATCGAAGCGTCCCAGCGACTTATTCTGTGCTGCCTGCTTGCGCTCGCCCTGGACCACGTGAATCGTCACTGCAGTCTGATTGTCTTCCGCCGTCGAGAAAACCTGGGTCTTCTTGGTAGGAATAGTGGTGTTCTTTTCAATCAGGGTACTGGCCACACCGCCGAGCGTTTCGATACCCAGAGAAAGAGGTGTCACGTCTAACAGTAACACGTCATTGACGTCGCCGGACAACACCGCAGCCTGGATAGCCGCACCCATGGCAACCGCCTCATCGGGATTCACATCGCGACGCGCTTCTTTGCCAAAATAGTCAGCCACTTTTTTCTGCACCAGCGGCATACGGGTCTGACCACCAACCAGAATGACATCGTCTATCTTGGATACATCCAGGCCCGCATCCTGCAGGGCAATTTTAAGCGGTTCGAGAGTCCGGTCGACCAACCCCTCTACCAGAGATTCGAACTTGGCGCGGGTCAGCTTCTGTACCAGGTGTTTTGGACCACTGGCATCTGCAGTAATGTAAGGCAGGTTAATCTCTGTCTGCTGAGACGAGGAAAGCTCAATCTTGGCTTTTTCTGCCGCCTCTTTCAGGCGCTGCAGGGCCAGGGGATCACTGTGCAGATCCATACCGGATTCTTTCTTGAACTCATCCGCCAGGTAGTCGATCAACCGCAGATCGAAGTCCTCACCGCCCAGGAAGGTATCGCCATTGGTCGAGAGCACTTCAAAGGTGTGCTCACCATCAGTCTCGGCGATTTCGATAATCGAGATATCGAAGGTGCCGCCACCGAGGTCATAGACCGCGATAGTGCTGTCGCCACCTTTCTTGTCCATGCCGTAGGCAAGGGCCGCGGCGGTGGGCTCGTTGATGATACGTTTCACGTCCAGCCCGGCGATCCTGCCGGCGTCCTTGGTGGCCTGTCGCTGCGAGTCATTGAAGTAGGCAGGCACCGTGACCACCGCCTCGGTGACGGGCTCACCCAGGTAGTCTTCCGCTGTCTTCTTCATCTTCTTCAACACTTGCGCGGAGATCTGCGGCGGCGACATCTTCTCGCCGTTCACTTCCACCCAGGCGTCGCCGTTATCCGCCTTGACGATCTTGTAGGGCACCATCTTGATGTCCTTCTGTACGACCCCGTCATCGAACTGACGACCGATCAGACGCTTGATGGCAAACAGCGTATTGCTGGGATTCGTCACCGCCTGGCGCTTGGCCGGCTGACCCACCAGGGTTTCTTTGTCGCTCGTGTAGGCAATGATCGACGGCGTGGTACGATCGCCTTCGGCGTTTTCAATAACCTTGGGTTTGCCAGCATCCATTACAGCAACGCAGGAGTTGGTTGTACCCAAATCTATGCCAATAATTTTACCCATAATTCACTGTCTCCGATGTTTCTGCGCTGCTGTCGAACCTAGGTTGCGCTGCGAGCCGCTGTTCCAATCCACTAAGTTTTAAATCTGTCAGCCTTCCAGCTGCGCCGGCTTTGAGTCTGCCGGCCCTCATGATCGTCACAATTGACGCTATGTCCCTGAATATTGGCCCGCTTCAGCCAATTTCAAGGCCTGATGTACGGTCTGTGCCAGGAGGCAGCTGCCAGATTGCCTACTTGCTCACCATTACCATCGCCGGGCGAATGACGCGCCCATGCAGGGCATAGCCCTTCTGCATTACCGCGGTAACCGTGTTGGGCTCTACCTTGTCATTTTCCACGGTGGCCATAGCCTCGTGGCGCTGGGGATCGAACGGCTCACCCAGCGGGTCGATGGTTTCGATACTGAATTTGCGAAAACAGTCCTGGAAGCTCTTGAGGGTCAGATCCACGCCTTCCCGAATGGCTTTCAGTTTTCCCAACTCCACCCCGGCCCCGGCCTGCGGATCAGATTCATCCGGCCTGGCAGCCTCAAGAGACCGCTCCAGGTTGTCGATGACGCTCAGCAACTCCGTGGCAAAGCGCTCCTGACCATACTTATGGGCCTTTTCCACATCCAGCTCGGTCCGACGCCGCAGGTTCTGCATTTCAGCCTGCAGACGCAGCATGTCCTCCTGGTGCCTGCGGACCATATCCTCGGCCTCTTCAAGGCGGCGGAGGGCCTCACCCAGGTCTATTTCTGCCTGGCTCTCGATATCCTCCATGGTGGGAGATTCGGGCTCAGAACCCTCGCCTTCCACTTTGATCTCATAGGCTTTTTTAAGTTGCGCCTGAATCTCGGCCTGCGTCACATCATTGCCGTCTCTGCTTTCTTTCTGACTCTCGTCATTGGCCTGCGACGAGCCGGTTTGCGGGGAAGAATTTGTCTCTTCGCTCATTACCCTACCCTTCTATATCCTTGAACCGATGGTCTGACCCGGTGCTGTAACGGGGTCCGAAAGCCGTGTTGCTTCCAGACCACGCGTATATGGGGTCTGGTCGTTAAGTTTCAAGCTGATGATTGCTTTTAAGGAGCGTCTGATTAAGTCCGCTGCCGATAACCAGGTGACCAGCGCGATAATTTTATCCTCTGAAAGCTTTTCAATCCTGAAGCAGGGCCCATATACTTTCCCCATGTTAAGTCTGCTGACCATCAGGGATTACGCGATTGTCGACGCTCTCGATCTCGAGCTGAGCCATGGCATGACGGTTATCACCGGAGAAACCGGGGCAGGCAAATCCATTATCCTGGGCGCGCTGGGCCTTACCCTTGGAGACCGGGCCGATAAAGGCGTGGTGAGGGCCGGCTCGGAGCGCGCAGACATCAGTGCCCTGTTCAATCTGGCGGACAATCCCGCCGCCCGCGACTGGCTTGGGCACCGCGACCTGCTGGACCCCGACCAGGGCGCCGACACGTGCCTGGTACGCCGTGTGGTGCCGGCCGACGGCACTTCCCGGGCCTACATCAATGGTGTGCCGGTAACACTGGGCAATCTGTCCGAACTGGGTGAAATGCTGATGGACATTCACAGCCAGCACGAACACCATTCGTTGCTGCGCAAGTCCACCCACCGGCAATTGCTGGATGAGTTCGGAGTAGAAGCTAAACTGCTTACTGAACTTGGCAGTCACCACCGCGACTGGCAGCACAATCAACACCTTATGAAGCAACTGCAGGAGCAGGCCGAGGAACTGGATGCCCAGCGCCAGCTGATCAGCTATCAGGTAGAAGAATTGGATGAGCTGGCTGCAGGCGAGGAAGAGTTCAAGAATCTGGAAGAAGAGTTTCAGCTGCTCACCAACGCTGAAAGCAGCATGGCAACCCTGCAACAGGTGCTCACCCTGTGTCAGGATGACGAGACCTACAACATCACCCAGGCAATCAACCAGGCCAAAACGCTGCTGCGGGCGCTGCCGCAGGGTCTGCAACTGGGCAATGCGCTGGAGCTGCTGGACACCGCCGCAATCCAGATCGACGAAGCCACCAGTGACGTTGAAGATCGGCTCGAGCAAATCGAAGTCAACCCGGAGCGTCAGCAATGGGTGGACGAGCGACTCGCGGCGCTGCACAGAATGGCCAGAAAGCACAAAGTCCAACCGGAAAAACTGTATCAACTGCACCAGGGGCTGGCCGAACAGCTGCAGGGGCTCGCCCATTCTGATCGACAGTTGCGGGAACTCGGGGAAAAAGATGCGGAATTGCGCAACCTTTACACCGACGTAGCCAACCAGGTCAGCAAGCAGCGCAAACTGGCGGCGAAAAAGTTGGCCAGCAGTATCAACAAGCAGCTTGCCCTGCTGGGAATGACCGAGGCGCGCCTGGAGGTCAAGCTGCAACCGGTGCAGGCTGGCGACCCAAGCGCCACGGGCATGGAGTCCGTGGAATTTCTGATCAAGACAAATCCCGGGCAGCCGGCTCGAGGCCTGGCGAAAATCGCCTCGGGCGGGGAGCTTTCCCGCATCAGCCTGGCCATTCAGGTAATCACCGCGCAAACCTCGAAAACCCCGACCCTGGTGTTTGACGAAGTGGACGTGGGAATCGGCGGTGGTGTCGCAAGAGCCGTAGGCAAGCTGTTGCAACAGCTGTCAGAGCACACCCAGATCCTCTGTGTCACTCATCAGGCCCAGGTGGCCTCCCAGGGCCAGCACCACCTGGTGGTACGCAAGGAAACTCAGGGACAAACCACCCGCACCGTCATCACGGCCCTGGGGCAGCAGGAAAAGGTGAAGGAAATCGCCCGGATGCTGGGCGGCGAAGACTACACCAACGAGTCCCTAGCCCATGCCGAGCAAATGGTTGCCGGTTGAAAATAAGTGAGCAACCGAGCTAATTCGAAATAAGTGAGCAACCGAGCACGGAGCCAACGCCGCTATCGGGAAAATAGACCGCGAAAGACCTGTTACCCGGAAAAAGCAGCTACAGTCCAAGCCTTGCAAAAACGGGCGAGGAGCGAGGATATTTTCCCGAGAGCAAGGCGGCACCGCGCACAGGGCGCGAGCATATTGAAAATAAGTGAGCAACCGAGCACGGAGCCAACGCCGCTATCGGGGAAATAGACTGCGATAGGCCTGTTGCCCGGAAAAAGCAGCTACAGCCCAAGCCTTGCAAAAACGGGCGAGGAGCGAGGATATTTTCCCGAGAGCAAGGCGGCACCGCGCGCAGGGCGTGAGCTTATTGAAAATAAGTGAGCAACCGAGCACGGAGCCAACGCGGCTATCGGGGAAATAGACCGCTACTCGCCCGTTTTTTGGCAGGATGGGCAGAGGCCGTAGATATACAGGGAATGATCAGTAATCTCAAACCCCAGCTTCTCCGCAATCTTATCCTGCTGCGCCTCGATCACCTCGTCATAGAACTCCTCCACTTTGCCACACTTGGTGCAGACAATATGATCGTGGTGATCATCGGAGTTCAGTTCAAAGACCGAGTGGCCACCTTCAAAGTGGTGGCGCATTACCAGCCCGGCAGACTCGAACTGGGTCAGAACCCGGTACACGGTGGCCAGGCCAACATCTTCATCGGCCTCGATAAGTGCCTTGTAGACATCCTCGGCACTAAAATGCTTGTCTTCCGAGCCTTCCAGTATCTGCAGAATTTTTACACGCGGCAGCGTGACTTTTAGACCTGCATTCCGCAGATCCTGATTTTCCGTTGCCATATCACTCTCTCTCGAAGTCTCGGGACCCTGGCAATCAGCCGTGGAGACTCCATAACGTTGCAGGCATTTCGTCGAGCGAAATAGTGGGTTATTATGCCGCTTTAACCAGCCGGATGAAAGTTAGGGAGTCTCTGATTAACCACTGCAATGCGCCGGCAGTACGTTGCGGAAATTAATCAGAGGCTCTCTGGACCGGATTTCGCGGGATTATGGGCAAGTGCCGGAACCAATCCCGAAAGTCGCGGTCAGCTACTAAGACTCTCATTACTCACACTACGATCACTTTCGACACACCGGTTTAACGATGACAGTAAAAGCACTACCAGCTTTCCGGGCCCTCCTGCTCACCCTGGCCATGGCCGGGCTCAGTGCCTGCGGCCCCTTTCAGTTTCCGGGCGTGTACAAGATCTCCATTCCCCAGGGCAATATCATCACCCAGGACATGGTCGACCAGCTGCGGCCAGGTATGACCAAGCGTCAGGTCATCTTCGTCATGGGGACACCGCTGGTGCGAGATCCCTTCCATCAGGATCGGTGGGACTATGTTTACAACTTTCAGCCCGGCGGTGGGCAACGGGTCGGAGAGCGGGTCACGGTGTTTTTTCAGGATGACCAGCTGGTGCGCATCGCCGGCGACTATCAGCCCAACCCGGATGCGCTCAACTGAAGAACGCCCGGCCACCCCACTCCCTTCGTACCTTCCTGACAACAATACCACCAGGCAGCCCTTTGCGCAGCGGGCTGTCTGATGGCTGACACAGAGATGCTCAGAAGCGAATCAACCGATGGCCCGGGAGTAATAAGGGCCACCGGCTGACAGGCTCTGCATCAGTAGTCGAAGCGCAGGCCAAGCCTGAAGCTGCGACCGGGTTCCGGGGCATAATTCTTGAGAAACGAGGCATGATTGCGAATTTCCTCGTCCAGCAGATTGTCGCCTCGAATGAACAACTTCAACTCCGAGTCGCCCATGAGCTGCCAATGGTAATCGGCGTACAGTGACACCACCGTGTAGGCATCGGTGGGTAACTCAACCTTGCCAACATCATCCTGCTCATTGACCCGCGTGACATGCAGATGGGCGCTCCAGTCCGAATTGAAGAAGCGTAATTCGGCTCCCAGCTTGGCGGCAGGAATACGCGGGATATTCCCCCCCGAATCCAGTTCTGCCCGCACGAAGTCACCAAATACACTTAACTCCATGGAAGTATCACCGCGATCCAGCAGGGAAAAAGCCACCTCGCCCTCAATGCCCGTAAAGGTGGCATCGCGGGACAGGTAGCGCGCTATGGCCTGCTCTTCAAATTCCTCGCCGGTCAGATCGAGAAATACGAAATTATCAATCTCGTTACGGTAAACACTCAGCTGTCCCGTGAAAGGCCCTGCAAACCTACGAATGCCGAGCTCAATGTTGTTGGAAGTCTCCACATCAAGGTCCGGATTACCGATTTCCAGCAGATTGGTGGCAGCGTGCAGGGTGAATTGCTCCGGGTCACTGTAAACCTCGCAACCGCCGGCATCAACATTGGAATACAGCTCTTCCACGGTGGGGGTCCGCTGGGAACGACTCAGGCCGAGCAACACGTTGTTCTCATCATTGAGATCGTAGAGCAGACTGCCACTGAGACTGACAGCCATGTCACTATTGTCGCAACCGGACCCGGCATCTACGGCACCACGTTCCGCACGCACACCGAGTTCTGCAGTGTAGCGCCCGCTGGTCAGCCGTTCCACGCCGAAGATGCCGATGTTGCTGATATCCGATTCAGGGATGAAAGCTTCCTCGCCGATGGCGGAAAACTCAGTATTGGTCAGTTGCAACCCCCACACGCCGGAGCGATCGGCGGAGTGTGCATGGCTGAGCGTAAAGCGCCCTTCGAACCCCCTATTGGAATAAAGTGTTCCTGTTTCCTGATCACCGTCTTCGAAATATTCCACCTCACCGTGCTCGTAGTCGGTGAAACCCAGCGTACCATCGAATCGATCGAACCAGCTGTTGTCCAGATCCAGGCCGGCCCGCAGATCATAGCGGATTTTCTCCAGGTCAATACGCACGAACTCCACATCGCCATGGTCATGGCCTTCTTCATGATCGTCGTCATGGTCGTCTTCTTCGTGTTCTTCATGGTCCTCATCATGACCATGGCCGTGACTGTGAGTACCTCCCGGCAACCCGTAATCATTCTCCAGGATGTTAACTGAGAAACCGATGAAACCACGCTCTCCTACCCAGGACAGGCCGACGCTGCCACCCTCTGCCTCGGCACTGGAGTTACTGATAAACCCATTGGTGTTCTCGAATTCCTCTTCACCGTGTTCATCGTCGTGTTCATCCTCATGATCGTGGTCTTCTCCGAGTAACTCCGCAGTCAGTTCCTCGAGGGCTTCCAGACCCTCTTCGTCCAGCGCCAGGCCCGGGATGTCCACATCGCCACTCTCGCGCCTGAAAGCACTGACATGGAAGCCGTAATTTCCACTTGACCCGTCGAAACGAAACACGGTCTTGTTTTCGTCACTGACTGTGTTGTGACTCTGCTCGATGAAAAAAGTGGGCTCATCAATCAAGCGATCGGGTATTCGATTATCGATCACGTTTATTACGCCGCCCACGGCACCGCTGCCGTACAACAGCGTGGCCGGCCCTCTAATTACCTCAAGGCGCTCGGCCAGAGCCGGTTCCACACCCTCGGCATGATCCGGGCTCTGGTTGGAGGCATCGGTCACTCCCACGCCGTTGGTCAATACACTGACCCGGCTGGCACTCTGACCGCGAATAACCGGGTGCCCCAGACTGGGGCCGAACGAGGCATTGTTGACGCCGATTTCATTGCGCAGCGTGTCGCCAAGAGTATTGCCCACTTTCTCGCGCAGCTCCTCTCCGGAGAGCACTCCGACCGGTAACGCCGTTTCGGCAACATTGCTTTGAAATGGCACCGTCACCAGGATCTCCTCCAGGGCTTCTGAACGGTGGTTACTCTCTTCGGCAGCACCTGCCGTGGTTGTAAAGAGCACCGGTGTCAGTGCCAGACCGATGGCTCGGGATAGTTTTTGAGTCTTACTTGCTTTGAACATGTCTGCTCCTGGTATTCAATCAACAACTGCTTGGTTCAGCACTGTCCGCATGGCACGCTGCTGAGATCCGATTCCGGGCTCCGCTGCAGGTGGCGCGGGCGTCTTGCGGTCTGTCTTCGGAGCCAGGCCCGCGGTGGTCCGCGAGACCGGTGCGCGAGCAGAACCACAGCAGGAAAAGCAAGGGCGAACAGGGCATTGGGGAAGGATTTCGCCGCTACCGCAATGAAACTGAAAGACTGGCTGACAGCTTTAGCACCTGAGCCGAGTTTCAGGCAGATGTGGCAATCAGTCTGGGCCTTGAAGTCTTCATGAACATGGGCCAGTTCGATAGTCTGGGCAGACAGAACAAGGAAAAATAACAGCACCACCAGCCCGACTGCGCGATCGGACGGCGACCGGCTCAGCGCCGACACTGTTTTGAAGATTCCTGCTGGATACATCCCTTTTCTCCTGGTACCTGCAGCCGACATTGTCCGTGAAAAACGTTCAGATCTATCGCGGCTTTCCGGATGCAACGCTGAAGCCAATAACCGGAAAGCGATTGCCCATCGGACCAAGCCGAAATTCAGTACGTAAGTGACTGCTTCTGGAGTTACTGCTGGAGTTGACTACAAACCCGGATCAATTGCTTCGAAACCGGGTTGCACAACCGCACCTGCTGACAAAACGCTCACAGCGCCAATCATTGCTGGCGCTTGGGCTGATTGCCCGCCAGATCAGGATAGGGAAGGTGGGGCACGGGACCTGGGCGACGGAAGAACTCCGAATACCCGCTGAGGAAGTTCAAACTGAAGCCAGTAACGCGCGACCGTGACAGTCAGAAGGACGGAGTCAGCGACAGCGACATCGTTCTGGGTTCCCAGCTTGAGACAGATCTGGCAATCCGGGTGCAGGCTTAAATCGCCCTCATGGGTATGCTGCAGGGTGATGGTCTGCACCAGCAGAAAGACCAGCGCGGCTACAAGCAGCCATGATCGATTTCGGCGGGAAGTTAATAGACCTGTAGTCAGCATGATCAGTTGATTTTATGCCCACGGAGCAAATTAAGCGCCGAGTATGCCAACATTCCCCAAAAAATGGAACTTCTCTGTGGCCGCTCCCGCCGTCAATCCGCCGCACCGAAGCGGGAGATTATCGTCAATCTGCCTGCCGTTGCCAGAGGATACACGGCTGCGCCCGATTACAGACGGGTGGCAAATATTTCCAGCGCCTCCCGTCCGACCACGTCCTGTGCCACCAGCAACAGGTCCTGGCGGGGAATATCCGGCAGCGCTTCGCGCAGCACCTTGAGGTGCTTCTCCTCCTGAGCCTTCCGCTCATCCATGAATTCACTGACCCCGGCCGGCATGCGTTTATTGACCACCAGCCCCCCTACCGCCACACCGGTACGCTTCAACTTGGCGGCCAGTTCGATGGTTTCCAATACCGGCAGACGTTCCGCGGCCAGCACAATGATGAAGGTGGTTTTTTCCCGATCGGTCAGCGCATCCCGCAGGTTGGTGAAGCGCTTTCGCCGCCGCAGCAGAATCTGCCGGATGCGACTTTCTTTCTGAGCCTCCGGGGCTTCATTGAAATATTTACCGCCCAGATCCTGATCTGACTCGCGCCCCAGATCCGCTACTATCGAGGCGAATTTATCGGCTTTTTCCCGGCGCTTGATCAACCCCTCGGTCCACGCCGACATCAACTCCGGCAGCGCCATCAAGCGCGCGGTGTGCCCGGAAGGTGCCGTGTCAAACACGATGAGATCGTATTCTTTTAAGCCCTGCTCCACTACTTCGGCAATTTTTTCCAGGATCGCGGCTTCCTGCATCCCCGGGGCATCCCTGGACAGCTCCAGGTGCTTGTCCACCTCGCCGCGCAGCTCCATGGGCATCAGCCGGTACAGAGCCGAGCTGACCTCTTCCAGGTGCTGATTGACAGTTTCCTCCGGGTCCAGTTCCAGGCCATCCAGCCCCGGACTCAGCTTTACCGGCCGGGAGCCGATGGGGCGATCGAACAGATGCCCCAGATTATGGGCGGGATCGGTGGAGACCAGCAGTACCTTTTTGCCTTCATTGGCCATGGCCAGAGCCGTGGCTGCGGAGACCGTGGTCTTGCCCACGCCACCCTTGCCACCAAAAAACAGAATCTTGCGCCCGCGGGCTAACTCTAGCAGCAATGTACGTGGTCCAATGGTGATTTCTCGATACCCATGCGCTTGTGCCACTCGTGAAAACGCTCGTAGACCACCGGCAGCAATTCCATCGTGTAGTAAGCGGCCGGGTTGGGCACACCCAGACTCTCGGCAAAGACCAGCAGCATGAAGAGATCCTCTTCGTCACGCTGGGCGCGGGCGAAAGTGCGCCGGTAAGGTGCGACATAGAACTCGTAAAGATTGTCGTTCAGGCGCTGGAACAGGCCTTTCTGCTGTTCCCTGGCGGGCTGAGCGGCCTGCGTTTTGCTCTCCACTTTCTTATGCACCGAGGCCTGCTCGCTTCTCTGCTCACCGGCCTGCTGGTTTATCGGCTCACCGGTCCGCTCATCGGCCTGATCCACAGACTGCCCATTGCCAAGACCGCCTTCATTCCAGCCTTTATCTCTGCCCTTGTCACTGCCTGTGGTTTTTTTCACGCGCGCTGCACTCGTGTGGTTGGGTTACCCGGCAAGTCTAGTAGGTGCCGTCCCTTGAATCAATCCTGGGTGCTTTGTAAGCAGAGAGCTCCAGGGTTCTGTGGCCAGCGGGCATTCGTCAGGCCGGCTCCGGCGCCTTGATCGGCCACCGCTTACTGGCCACCGTCATTGGCCGCAATCCCTGCCTCTGCCATCGCGATGACTTCCTTCTCGCTCTGCGCCGCTTTCAGCCATTGCTGCATCGCAGGGGCCTCGAGAAGGGATTGCAGGTATTCCCCCGCCTTGCCGGAGAGCTGCACACCGTAGGTATTGAAACGAAAAGCCATCGGCGCATAGAAGCAGTCGGCAATGGAAAATGCGCCAAACAGCCAGGGCCCGCTGTTATGATGCCGGCTCCTGAGGTCGCCCCACAGCTGGTCGATCCTGTCTATCTCAGCCGTAAGCGCAGCATTCCTTTCAACCTGGCGATGCAGAGCCCTGGCATTCATCGGCAGCTGATTGCGGATGGCGGAAAATCCGGCATGCATCTCTGCACTCACCGAGCGCGCCTCGGCCCGCTGCGCCACATTGTCCGGCCAGCCTCGACCCGACAGATACTGCTCCGACACATACTCACAGATTGCCAGAGAATCCCAGACCTGCACCTCGTCGTCGAGCAGCACTGGCACCTGTCCTGCCCCGGAATAAGCCAGCAGCTTTTCCTTGTAGCCAGGCTCGAACAACGGCACTCGCTCCTCTTCGAATTCCACCCCGTGCCAGGTGAGGAACAACCAGGCCCGTAATGACCAGGAAGAATAATTCTTGTTACCAATGACGAGCTTCATGGGGTGCCACGCTTTTTATTGGCGCGCGCCAGGCGGGCCTGTTTGGGATCAATCTGCAGTGGACGATAGATTTCCACCCGGTCACTGGGCTGGAGTGAGTAATCAGCAGGGAGTGGCCAGTCCTTGCCGTTGAGTGGGTTGGAAAAAATCCCCATGGGATCGTTGTCCAGATCGATGGCCGGAAACTTCCTGGCAATGCCCGAGAGCCTGACCGCATCCAGCGCCGTGGTACCGACGGGAACTTCAAGCGGAATAATCAACTGCTTTTCTGGCGTGGCATAAGCCACCTCCACAGCAATGGTAGCGCTGCTCTCCAGCCCGGCCTGGCCTGACGGCCCTTGGGCGCTCTGCTGTTTCTGGGTATCTGCCATTCTGCTCCCGCCCCGTTTTTCTTCCTGCACTCGCACCAGGCTTTGTGCCTTGTCCTGTTCCAGCCCTGCTTGGCAACATACATGCAGTCCAGGGGCCGATTTTTTTGTTTTGTCTTTGTCTTTGTCTTAGTTTTGGGCCTTGCCTTGGTCTCGGTCTTTACCTTTACCTTTACCTTTACCTTTATTTATCCGCTGCTCCAGTCCCGGATCTGGATCCGGTTTCAGATCAGGACTCGGCTCTGACTCTTGCCCGATCCCGATCCCGATCTTTAATTAACAGGCTGTTAAAAAACGGTATGAGCGCAGCCAGGACAAGGCAAAGGCTGACGGAAAAGCGCGGTTTACCAGGGATAAAAGAGCATTTTGAGCCAGTATTTAACGAAGTCCTGGCAAACGCAATAGTTTTTCAACAGCCGGTTAAGCCTTATAGACCAGTTCAGCGCGCCGAACAATAGCATCCACCAGCGAATTAGCCGAGCTGCTGAAAAGCTTCTCCATCGCGAAATCCATCAGCCCGCCCGCAAACTCGAACTCCATCTCCAGGCTGACCTTGCAGGCCTCTTCGGTCAGCGGATTAAAGTACCAGGTCGCACTGAAAGAGCGGAAGGCGCCTTCAATCAGTTCCATACTCATCCTGCGGCCGGGAACCAGCAGGTTTCTGGTGATGAGAGTCTGTTTGATTCCCGCTTTTGACAGGGTCAGCTCTCCCACCAGCTCATCTTCGTCAGCGGAAATGATCCGCGCAGCGGAACAGCCCTGCATGAACTGGGGATAACTTTCGATATCATTAACCAGCCTGAACATCTGGTCGGCCGAAAAATTGACTAAGGCACTGCGGTCGATACGGGTCATGGCTCCGCCTGGCAAGGAAAGCGTGTAATCTCGTCGAGTCTCAAGACTCTCTAAATTGGGGTAAAATGCGACTATTTCAACATAGGTAAGGCGGCCGACAGATTCGCGGGGTCACCCTACCCGGCCTTGCCTGACCAGCAAGCAGCAACTTTAAGCCGCGACAGTTTCGGCATCTTTTCGCTTATCTCTGTGAAAGCCAGTCATCAATTTAAGGAGCCTCTGATCAAGTACCAGGGCTTACCAGACAACATTACCGGCATAGCCCGAATACTTTCTGTCTCACTTTATAAATCTAGACACCAAACAGACTGATTGCAAAATATTTACTCGCCACCGTATTGATAAACACCAGCAACAGAATCAGGGGAATCACTGTGCCCAGGGAGAAGTTCAGGTATTGCTCCAGTCGCGAGCCCTTGTAACGTTCATCACCAATTGCCAGTTCCTCGGACAGCCCGCCCATCTTCCAGCGGTATGCACAGAACAGGCACACCAGCAGCCCCACGAACGGCAGAATCGTTTCGTAGAACACATCGGAGATCACGTCAAAGAAAGACTTGGTCACCCCGCCATAGCTGGTGAAACTGGTCAGAAAATCCACCAGGCCCAGCGACAGAGTGGCCGGCACAGCGAACGTCGCGAGCAGACCGGCCATGGTAAAGACCGCGCGCTTACGGGTCATTTCCCATTCATCCACCATGTAGGCGATGGGAATTTCGATAATGGAAACCAGTGAGGTCAGGGCCGCGAAAAACACCAGCATGAAGAACAGAGAAGCCACGGCACTGGCACCCACATAACCCACCGCCTCCTGCATGGACAGGAAAATCTGCGGCAGAAAACTGAAAATCAACCCCACACTGCTGGTGGATAGATCATCGGGATTGGTATTCGGATCAAACGCGAAAATGGCAGGCAGGATCAACATACCGGCGAAGAACGCAATGGCCGTGTCGGCAACAGCCACCATCCGGGTGGACTGGGGAATGTTGTCGTCCCGACTGAAATAAGACCCATAAGTGATCAGAATCCCCATACCCAGAGACAGGGAGAAAAATGCCTGACTTAACGCCCCGTTTATAACCGAACCATTGATCTTGGAAAAATCCGGCACCAGGTAATAGGCGATCCCGGCACTGGCGTTGTCCAGGGTCAGGACAAACAGCACCAGCAGAATCAGCATGATCGCCAGGGCTGGCATGAGTATGCGGGCCAGCCGCTCGATGCCCCGTCGCACGCCGCCCATCAGAATGTAGAAAATCACCCCCAGCAGCAGCGGCAGGTAGATGAACAAGGCTGTGGACGTGGTCACCTCGCCAAAGGTGGTGGGCTCACTCAGGTAGTCCAGGTTGCCGGTCATGGCATAGATCAGGTACATGACAATCCACACGGTGATTACCGTGTAGAACACCGCGATCATAAAAGGGGTAAGAATCGCCAGCTTGCCGGCCCAGCGCCAGATACCGCCACCGCCGGTGATCGAGGTAAAGGCGCCCACCGGGTTACGCTGGGAATTTCGGCCCATGGCGATTTCAGACAGCATCACCGGGTAGCAAATCAGCGCCACAAAGGCGATGTAAACAAACAGAAAGGCGGCACCACCGTTCTTGGAGGCCATCACCGGAAACGCCACCAGGTTGCCAAGGCCCACCGCCGAGCCCGCGGCCGCCAGCACAAACCCCAGCCTGGAACTAAACTGCCCGCGATCTTCGACCATGCAAAACCCCTTGTTATTCAGCTCGTTAATTAGTCTTTATCGGCATCAGCCGGGCTGATTCTACAACAAATAGGGGCGGATTTATTGGCTATGTTTTCCCGGCATCAAATGTCTTCGTTTTCTCCCTCAGCGGTTTTCTCATGCTTGAAGTAGTACCAGGGAGAATAAAGCACCGGCAGCAGCAGTGGCCCGATACACAACGCCAGCATCAGCCACAGATTTACATAGAAGGTATTGATGACAGCCAGGACCAGGCCGAACGCCACCATCAGTTTGCCGGCCAGGCGGTGGGTCACCTTCCAGTTGGCGGCGGAGGCGATAGTCCACGGCAGGCGGATGCCGATGAAGAAATTCCGCTCGGTCTTGCCAAACACATTACCGGTGATCACCAGGAAGGCAGCCATACCGTAGGAGAAGAAGAACAGGTAGCGCTGCATGTCACCTGCCCCCTCGATGATGGCAACATGGATAAAGAACACCATGACCCCGACACCGAACAGGATGACGTCCACGGCACGCTTGCTGTTGGGCATGGAGAATTTCTCGGGCGAGATACGCAGCAGGCCATACACCAGCGCGAGAATGAACAGATAAAGCGCCGGCGCCAGGCTGACTATCAGCCCGCGGGACTGGGTATCAGTCACCTCGCCGCTGAAGCTGTAACTGCTGGGCACCTGCTCCGGCAGGCTGTCAAAGACCACAGCACTGAAAACCATCATGGCCACCAGGGTAAAGAGACCTGGCAGACTGCGTTGTAAGAAATTCATAGTTCCCCCTGGTTCTGACCAGAAAAAGTGTGAGTAAAGAACTGTTCAAAAGCATCCGACACGCCGACACGGCCCGACTGGCTTGAAAAGGTGCTGTGGGTCAGCACCCGCAGATAGATCAGTCCTGGCAGCGACAGGCTCATGGCCGCAGTCCTGCCTCGGCAGCGGACAGGACCCGCGACTTAGATTTCGGCACTTGTATTGGTCCTGTCATTGGTCCTGTCATTGGTCCTGTCATTGCCCCTGTCATTGGTCCTGTTCCTTGTTGCCCTGTTTGTGGTCCTGAAAAAAATCCACCACAAACTGCGCCGCATCTTCGAACACACTGGTGTTGATGGAATACACGATGCTCTGCCCCCGCCTGGTGGTCTGCACCAGGTCCGCGGCCTTCAGTTTGTTCAGATGATGCGACATGGAAGGCCCCGAAATATCGAAATGGGCACCCAGTTCACCGGCGCTCATTTCCTTTTTCTTCAACAGATCCAGCACCTTGCGCCGGGTTGGATCGGATATCGCTTCCAGAACTTTCTGAATGGATCGCATGGGTTACTCCTTAGATATTTAGAAAACTATCTAAATATCTAAATACCGTCAACCCCTTTTTACAGAGCTAGTGAAAATTAGACCCTCAACAACAAGCTCAAGGGTCGGCGGCAAGCAGCCCGGGCACAGCAATGGTTCGGGTAGGAGCTCATGCAAAAACGCGCAACGCTCCGGGCCTCCCTCCCGGCCTCGGAAGCCCGGCCTGGCGGGCGGCCTCCTTCGCTCGGTGCGGTGTTTTTTCGCTGCCGGAGCACCACACCTCGCCAGCGCCCGGGTTTTTTCTCAATCCAGGCACCAGGAATCCAGGTTCTTTGCTGCTTTTTCCTGCCTGGCTGGTTTTTTCCGCTATAATCCGCGCCCATGGCCAAGAAACCCAAAATCTCTGACAACACCATCGTCGTCAACAAGAAGGCGCGCCACGATTATTTTATCGAGGACACCTTCGAAGCCGGCATCGCCCTGCAAGGCTGGGAAGTGAAAGCACTGCGCCTGAAGAAAGTGCAGCTGGTGGACAGCTACGTATTGATGAAAGGTGGCGAGGCCTGGCTGCTGGGCTGCCGTATTACGCCACTGGACACCGCCAGCACCCACAGCATCTGCGAGCCCGATCGCACCCGCAAGCTGCTGCTGCATAAGAATGAACTCTCACGGCTGTTCTCCGCCACCGAGGCCAAGGGCCATACCTGTGTGTGCACCAAGCTGTACTGGAAGGACCACCTGGTCAAAGCCCAGATTGCGCTGGCCAAGGGCAAGCAGTCTCACGACAAGCGAGCCACGGAGAAAGACCGCGAGTGGAATATCGACAAGCAGCGGATTGTGCGCCAGCATAACCGCTAGGTAGCTTCTGCACTCATTGCGACCGGGATAACTCCTGCCCGGTCTCCAGCTCGAACAGCTGACGCAGTATCTCCCGCCACTGAGAATACTGCTCCTCCAGTGAACCACTGAGGCCGTGCACACGGCGGTTGAGATCGAGTATCGCGGGGGCGATCTCGTTATTGAAGCCCTGGGCCAGGCCGGTGAATTCCTGCTCGTAAATACGCGCCCACTTGTAGCGGTTATAGCTCTGGGTCAGCGCCTGAATACCGGAGCCGCCACCGAGCTCACGGGAGCCCGGCGCCCGCTCCCGGGTTTCCAGAATCTGCTCGCGGGAATAGCTGCGCCACAGGTCATAGAGCGGCTGCATCTCGTCATAGAGTGACCGGTAGTAGTCATCCACGGTATCGATAAACAGATGATGGCGCAGTCGCATCTCGCCCACCCGACGCAGCATCGGGTCGTCATCCGCCATCAGGCTGACAACCTGGCGTCGGCCTGCCCCGTCGGTCACCAGGGTACGGTCAAAAGTCTCCGGAGACAGATCGCTGGCATAGACCATCTGTGAGACGCGGCCGATATTGACCAGTTGTTCCGTATCGAGACTGTCGCGCACCGCCAGCAGGTCGTTCGCGATACGGGCATAGATATCCACAAAAGGATCCACCGCCTCGACCGGCTCCTCACCGTAGTAAGACTGGTTGCCCACATAGTCGCGGTTTTCAGTTTCATCGCTGTAGAGCGTATCGAGCCAGACCCGCCCGGCGCTGTCCCAGGCTCGCACCTGCAACGTCAGATTGAGCCCGTCCGAATGCACCACGGTACCGGCAATCTGCAGGTCCACCGACGGGTCCTGGGCGGGCAGCACCCGCACCGCGCCCCACTGGTTGGAGGCGGCCAGGGCATTGCGCAGCACATAGGGCAGGTAATGGGTTTCCTTGGCGCGAATCTCTTCCACCAGCCAGGGAGCTATCTGAGCGGTATCCGGGTCTACCGGGGCGGCCGCAAACACCTGTACGCCGATATCAAGCAGCGCCGGCCCGGCAGGGTCCTGTTCGGAACGCAGCAGATCCACCTGCCCCACCAGGTTCTGCACCGGCGCCTGGGCGCGCCCCGGCTGGGTGGTGCTGCCACAGGCTATCAGGCCCGGTAGCAGCAACAACGCCAGGGTCACACGCGCGGCTTTAGTCACTCTTTTTACTGCAGTGGCCCTTGCTGTGGTGGACTTCTCTGTGGTGGCCTTTGCTCCGGTGGCGTTTACTCTAGTGGCATCTACTATTGTGGCTTTTACTGCAGTCGCTCTTGCTATCGTCGCAGAGAATTCTGTCAGCAATCCGCTGCCCCACCCATCTCTGTCAAACTTAATCATACTGCACCGAATCCCGCAGGCTGCAGGTATTGCCGCGGCTGATGGTCTGAATACAGGTGTAGTTTTCACTGGGAGAATCGTAGCGATAGAAGAACTGGATCTGGGTGAAAGTCGCCGAGGCAGACGAGGTGGTGGTGGCCATATTAAGCCACTGGCCGTCGTCAGACAGACTGAAGCGATGCAGAATTTGTACCCCCTCCGGCAGACTGATGCTGTAAACCAATTGTCTGCCTTCCCAACCGCAGACCTCCTCCCCGGTAATGTCCTCCCAGGAATAGGTGACGTTCTCCAGGGTACTGCACACCAGGTCCGCGTCCCCTTTGCGCTCGACCCGTACTTCCACTGTCGACTGCTGGATCCGCAGGGTGGTCTGACGATTGATAAAACCGGCAAGCTGGGCCAGCTCGATTATATTGGCGCCACTGCGGGCGCGGCGGCTGCCGCTCAGCGACGACGCCGGAACCCGGCGGGTCTCCAGCTGATAGCCCCGCTCCGCGTCGCGGCGCAGCTGATCCAGCTGGCGCGACAGCTCATCCTCCCAGCGATCGCTGCGACCAAAATCCTTCTCCCAGGACCCGCCGAAGAAAGGCCGAGACGGCGCCGGCGCGGCAACCGGCGGCGCTACCACCTGCTCCACAACCCCGGCCTCGCCTGCCAGTTCGGGCGCCACGGCCGCCGGCGCTCCCTGCTGCCCGGCAGACTCTGCGGCACGCAGTGGACCGCCAGGGCAGCACAACACCGCCATGACAGTCGCCAGCAACCGTCCCGGAACCCTTCTAATCAAGCGAGAAAAAATCATGACGCCCATTACAGCGAATAAACGCGCGAAAGGAAAGCCGGTTGACCCGGCTATCGGCGCCCGGGAACTGCCGAGCGGGCAGATGATCGGCCGGCACCGCAATGGCATAACTATAAACCGGAAGCTGATAACGGCCTTATCGTTTCCAGACAGCTGGCTGATAGTCAGCTACCCTGACTGTTACCCATATAACTATACGGTACCTGCCTGATGGCAACCTGCTCACAAAGTTACCTGATATCTGAGTGATCACAACCTGCACAGAAAGCCGCCTGGCATTTGCCTGCTCGCAAACTGCACGGAAAGCTGCCTGATTTCTAACTGATAGCAACCTGCACAGAAAGCTGCCTGCTATCTGCCTGATCGTTACCTCATAGTTGCCTCATAGCTGCCTGGTATCTATCTGACAGCCACGTGATCGCAACCTGCACTGAAAGCTACCTGCTACCTACTGGCAGGTACCGAACAATTGGCACACTACTCCCGGAATGTTACCCGAACAGGTTCGCCGCTACGGTTCCAGAACCCGGTAGCCGTCCGGCGAGTACTCGATGGAACTGGGGAAGTCCAGCTCGCGGATGGTCGAATGGCCGACATAGACCGCGTCTTCAGGCTGGCGACTGCGGGCGTACTCAGCCATGAACTCGGCCTCCGATGCCCGATCGGGCAACTGCCCCTGCAGCGCCAGACGAATGACGTTCGACACCGCTCGCGGACTTTCCCGCTGCGGGTAATGGGCCGCCAGTGGCAGCAGCCAGTAGGAGCTGGGCGCAGACCGCTCATTCAAATAGGTGGTCCACACGTACTGGGAGATGCGCACCGGGTTCACCGTGTCCTGCAGCCCCCACAGGTAGGCCACCGGTATGGGGCTGCGCGGCAGGTTGTCCAGCCAGCGCCGCTCGTTGACGGCCCGTTCCAGCAGATAGCGCCCCACATACAGCAGCGCGCCGTCGCCGTCGTTGAAGGCAAAGATATCGCTATAGGCCACCGCCTCAGGATCCCCCTCGGTCAGCCTTGGTCGCAGCCGCCGCTGGGCGATCAGCCGTGGGCCCGCCTCGGCATCCAGCAGCGCCAGCTGAAAGGGTGACAGATTAGCCAGGGGCAGGAACATGCCGCTGTTGGAAAGAAAGTGGTAATTGATGGAGTAGCCGGGGTCCGGTGTATCCAGGTAGTTACCCAGAAACGCCAGCCCGATGCTGACACCGCGATCATGGGTGTACAGGGCAAAGTCATCCCACACCAGGATCTCTCGCACGAAGGTATCCAGCAGCCGGGCATTGTCGGCCAGCAGGTAGGAAAAGCCGTCCTGGGGCTTGTCGGAAAATCCCGAACCGGGAAAATCCAGCACCGCAATGTGGTAGTCGTCCTCCAGCAGCGGAATCAGCCGGTGATAGTCGAAGCTGGAATTGGGAAAGCCGTGCACCAGCAACAGGCGCGGGTTGGCGGGATCACCGAAGGTGCGGTAGAAGATATTGAGCGCGGCGCCATTGTTGCCGGACACCGTGGACGTCCATTCGAAGTAGCTGCCGGCACGGTACCAGTCTTCCGCCAGGGGAGAGTAGAACACCGCAGACTCATCCTGGGCAGGCGATTGTATCGGCAGCAGCGCCATCAGCAGGGTCACTATCAGGGCGGACAGTCTGTTCATGGGCGATCTCCAGGCTCTGCCTGGCGCTTCCAGGCTGTTACAAAATTTACTTTCCTGTATGGTTTCTGATTCATTTAAACGTCACAGCACTTTCTTTTAAACTTGTTCTTTTAAACTTGTTCTTTTAAACCTGATAGCCAGGCCAGCAGTTTATGCCAGGACAGACTGCAATAACAGGCAGTCAAACCACCGGGCTGGCCCGGCAACGCAGCGAGGAAACACTGATGACCCAGATCCGATCCACCACCCTGGTCACCGCCCTGGTTTTTGCCTGCCTCACGCTGACCGCCCGGGCCGAGACCGCCCGCGACGTTATCTACGGCCACAAGGACGGCATGGGTCTGGTGATGGATGTCTACCAGCCCAACGGCTTCTCCAACGGCGCCGGCGTCGCCTACCTGATCAGCGGCGGCTGGATGTCCAGCCTGGGCATGCAGCAGGCCTACGAAAGCATGTTCATGCCGCTGGTCAACGAGGGCTTTACGGTGTTCGCCGTGCGCCACGGCAGCGGCCCCCGCTACAAGGTGCCGGACGCCTGGAGCGACGTGTCGCAGGCCTTCCAGTACATCGGCGCCCACGCCAGTGACTACGGCGTCGACCCGGCGCGCATCGGCGTCTCCGGCATCAGCGCCGGCGGCCACCTGTCACTGCTGCTGGGTCTGAACGACCACACCGCCAGCGGTGAGCCGGATGCCTTCCGCCCCGCCGCCGTGGTGGCCTACATGCCGCCCACCGACCTGCGCGGCATGGCCGGCCCCAACTCCAGTTTCGGCGCACTGGACTTCGACCCGGCCCAGGAAGCCACCCTCTCCCCCATCGACTACGTCAGCAGCGACGACCCACCGATATTGCTGATCCACGGCAACGCCGACGAACTGGTGCCCATCCGCCACAGCGAACGCCTGTTTTCCGCCCTGCAGAAAGCCGACGTGACCTCCGAGTTTCTGGTCATGCAGGGAGCGCCACACGGATTGTTCACCGGCCAGGCGGCGGAGATTGCTGCTATCTCATTGCTGGGGTGGTTTCAGCGGCATTTGAAATAAATAGATGTCGAAACAGTGATTCGCTACCACAAATCCAGAAACACGGCCGGGTGCTGCTCAGCAATCCGCAGCAGCGCCAGGGCCGGCCCCTGAGGGCGCCTGCGCCCCTGCTCCCAATCCTGCAGAGTCCGCACGCTGACTCCCAGGAGCCCGGCAAACTGATCCTGGGAAAGCGCCAGCCGCTCCCGGATTATCTGAGGAGCACAGGGCTCCGAGAGAGTCTCAGTTCGCAGACTGATCTCACCGGCTTTGAAGCGCCTGATTTCGTCCAGCCCCTGACGAATTTCCTTACCAAGATTGCGATTCGTCATCTTTTAAATTCCTGCTTATTTCCTTCAAATCCTTTGTCGATATGTTGGCACGTTCCGACTTCGAATATACCGTCAATAACCAGATTTCATCAGCAGTCTTTTTCCAAAAGTAAATAATTCGCACACCGCCACTTTTACCTTTGTGCCTGTTCTTAAGATCACCGGCCCATTGAATCTTGCGTAACCCACCGCTGCCTCTGATAAGGCTCCCGGCATCTGGCTGCTGCAACAAGTATTCCTGCAAAAGCAACAAGTCTTCGTCCGAAAGATAGGCCGGCAATAACTTGCTGAACGTCCGTGTTTCTATAAATAACATAGCTCTGGAAGTACGGCAATGCCGTATATGCCAACAATTAGTGCTCCAGAGATAAAAGTAGTCAGCCAGCCACTGAATCGCCAGGATTTGACCATTCAAGGATGGATCACAGGAACGAGGGTGAATTAATGGCTTAAGCCCCCAACCTGCAATCCCACATAGATAATCTCCTGCTTTGCCGGTGCTATTACCACTCTTAGCGTCCGCCGGCGACCACTAAGCCAGCACCCGAACCAACTTGAAAAAGTCTCACCGAGGGCCAATATAGATACAACGGCGCAGGCAACTGATACACTGCGCACGCAGATCTGACGGGGAGCGCCGCCAGGGCTGCGAACGAAACAGACCGGCATACCGGTCTTGTAAGGTGGTGAAAAGAATCCCAACGCTGACGGGATTCAGTTTTCACCGGTAAGGGCTCAACGGAAAGAACCGGGTTCTTACGCAGGTTTTGGGGGCGATTCGGATTCGACGCCGGTGCCAAACCCTGAGGTGCATGTCGAGAGGGTAGTAAGTCTCGTAAATCAATTACTACAACTTTATAGTTGCCAACGACGACAACTACGCTCTAGCAGCCTAAAAGGCCGCTAGCGATTGCCACCGGGATGCCTGTAAACCAGTGATCGCAATCGTCATATAGAACAGGATCGCGAGGGAGGTTCGTCTGGGACCAAACCGCTAAAAAGTACCAGGCTCGCCCAAGTCACCCTGCCCGTCGGGCGGACACGGGTTAACTCAATAGACGACGCTAAACATGTAGAGCCAAAGGCAGCGGACTGACGGACGGGGGTTCAACTCCCCCCGCCTCCACCAACACCCTATCTAGCGACGTCCAACGACGTCCACCATCTCTCTGATTTATTTACATTTTTTCCATTTTTTGGTTTAATGGTGTCCATCGCCATTTTGCTACATTTTTCGGTTTTTGCAACATGGGATGCAACAAATTAGTTCAACTCTCAGCCAAAAAACATGCCCAAATCGATCAAAAGATTGACCAATACGCAGGTCGAAAATGCTAAGCCGAAGGACAAGGAGTACAACCTTGCACACGGCAACGGACTCTACCTTCGCGTCATGCCTAGCGGCTCAAAAACTTGGTTGTTTCAATACTCAAACCCTTATACGAAAAGACGAACAAATATCAGCCTCGGGAAATATCCCGAAGTTTCTCTTTCACAAGCCAGCAGAACTCGTACCGAATTTCGGGAGTTACTGGCTGCCGGAGTCGACCCGAAACAACATAGAGAAAGAGCCGCCCAGGAAAAGCTCGAGGCAATTCTCAATACACTGAAGCATATCGCGCTCGACTGGTTGGAAACCAAGAAGCCGAAGGTAACTCCAGATTATGCTGTGGATTTAGAACGCGCATTGGAACTTCACATTTTCCCATACCTGGGTAATCGCCCGATCGGCGAGATCCGTGTAAAAGAATTCCGCGAGACGCTTCAACCGCTAGTCAAACAAGGTAAGCTCGAAACTATCAAGCGCCTGCTTCAAGTTCTCAATCAGATAATGGAACACGCTCTATTGTTGGAGATAATCGAAACAAACCGGATTAGATCTCTTAAAAACCTTTTTCCCTCCCCTGAGCGAAAACATCTCGCTTCTATTACTCCAGATGAGCTGCCTGCTTTAATGAAGGCAATAAAGACCGCAAATATTCGGATCGTTACTCGCGCTCTTATTGAGTGGCAGCTTCACACAATGACAAGACCAGCAGAGGCTGCGGGTGCCAGGTGGGATGAGATTGATTTCGAGAAGAAAATTTGGACGATTCCAGCGGAACGAATGAAACGCCGCAGGGAACATAGAGTGCCCTTGACAGATGAAACGCTGAAAATCCTTGAGGAAATCAAACCCTTCAGTGGTCATAGGGAGTATGTATTTCCCGCAGATCGAAATCCTAGAAAGCCGACCAACAGTCAAAATACCAATATGGCACTGAAGCGCATGGGCTTTAAGGGAAAATTGGTCGCACATGGTTTTCGGTCTCTCGCCAGTACAACTCTCAACGAGCAGAGATTCGACCCCGAGCTCATCGAAATAGCGCTTGCCCACGTCGATAAAAACCAAGTTAGGGCAGCATATCAACGTTCGGACTTCTTAGAGCAAAGAAGAGAAATGATGGAATGGTGGTCTATGCGCATCCATAAGGCACAATCAGAACTAAGCTAAACAAAGCGGAATATAGTTCCGTGGACTATATTCCTCTGGACTCCCCCTGCGGTATCTTACAACATCAATTAGCCAGAAGGCCGCAATTAAAATAATTACCCAATTTAAAAAGTGCTAAAGTCCAGCTGGTAAATCATCAGTTACCATTGCTATACAACTACACAGGAGTACATAGCAATGGTAACGATTCTCCGCCTCCCTGAGGTAAAAGAACGAACTGGATTAAGCAGATCTACTATTTATAACCTGCAAAATCCCAATCATAAACAATACGATCCAAGCTTCCCTAAATCATTCCCTCTCGGTGCACGACTTGTAGGCTGGTCATCTGACTCAGTCGACGCGTGGATCAAAAAAACAATTCAACAAGAGGTGACGCGGCGATGACTCCAAATAAAAGCGAAGCACAGCGTCACCTATCACTTCTAGACAACAAAGCAACTACTTTCACGTTCCTAACATTTGACGATGACTCAGATCGGCGAGATCGATCTTTGACGAAGGAATTGCATGGTTCCCTAGATGAGCACTGGGATCAACTTAGCGCCCTCAATTTGGCTGGCGCAGGAATTTTTATTACTGTAAACGAGACTGACGGGAAGGGGCGCAAATCAGAAAATATTAAGCGAATAAGAGCTCTTTGGGTTGACGACGACGGAGATGGGATAAAGCCAGACTTCTCGCACTTTACAGTGGTTACCTCCCTCGGTAAGTATCATCACTATGTATTAGTAGATGGCTTGGCACCAGAAGAATTTGAGCCTTATCAGCAATACATGGTCGAAGCTTTTAATAGCGACCCCAACGCTAAGGATAGAGCCCGTGTTCTTCGATTAGCCGGGTTTTACCATCAAAAGGCAAATAAAACTAAAGGCGTGGTTAGAATCCCGTTCATGGTCCGCCTCGTGGAATCAAACGAAAATCCACCCCTGGACAAAAGTGCAATCTCAGTCCCTGGGGAGGAGAAATCCAATTTCATACAACCCTGCGAGCAGCTGACAGATGAGCTCGCGGAAGAACTTCAAAGCGCAATTAAGCATTTAGACCTAGGCGAGCGGGCTTTATGGATCGAAACTGGTTCAGCACTAAAAAGTCTTGGCGACGCAGCATTTTCCATCTGGCACGATCGATCAGCGGAATGCCAAAACTATGTAGACATGAACGATTGTCTGATAACCTGGAATAGCTTGTCATCGGATAGGACTAACTATAAATCAATATTTGCTAAAGCTCAGCGCAATGGCTGGGTGAATCCAAAAAGTAGGTTGGCCCGCGGTCCAGAGGTTTTCAACGCCTCCCTTTCGACACCCCTACCTACTACGAAGATAATTCATATCACCGATACCCCGCTAGATAAGCGAGTACAAAAGGCAGCTGACTCGCTTGCCGAAATGGCACCACCAACAGTCTTTCAACGAGCACAACGTTTAGTCGAAGTCATCTCCGCCGGGGGTACTGAAAGTTCCGGGATAGCTACCATAAGGCAGCTAAAATCGGCAGGCCTGAGAGTATTACTTAGCGAGGTAGCAACCTGGTTAAGAGGAACTTCTTCTAAATCAACAAACCCCTGTGAAATAACAGTGGCAGGCTTACTGGAATCACCAAATAAATGGAAGCGAATTCCTCAGCTAGCCGGTTTAGGTGATGTTCCCGTTTTGAAGCCAAACGGCCAACTTGTGAATGCTAATGGTTATGATCCAGATACTGGACTGTATCTCACAGGTTCGGTACCCGGTTTAACGGTACCGAATTCACCTTCGAGCGATGAAGTAAAGGCTGCAAGCGAGCGTTTACTGGAGGTGTTTAGCGAGTTCCCTTTCGTAGATCATGATCAAGACAAGTCTGTACTTCTTTCATACATGATGACAATGGTCATCCGAGCCGAACTACCTACTGCACCAATGTTCGCTATTGATGCAAGCACTCCAGGTAGCGGTAAAGACCTATTGGTGAATTGTGCAAATCTGGTCGTACGCGGGAGAAGACCATCCATAATGCCTCCAGTGAAAGGTTCCGCTGCGGAGGAAGAGACGAGAAAGCGCATTACAGCGATGTTGAGCCGGGGCGACTCTTCTGTTGTTCTCGACAACTGGACAACTCCAGTGGGAGGCGAATCCATGAATGTACTTCTAACCTCCGAAATCTGGTCAGACAGAATTCTGGGTAGTAGTGAAACCATCAGTTTACCAACAAAAGTTACGCTGGCAGCAACCGGAAACAACTTAGTGATGAAAGGTGACATGACTAGGCGATCGCTGACATTAAGGTTAAGCCCAAACGTTGAAAGACCAGAATTGAGAAATTTTAAGATTACCGGCCTCGAAACCTATGTGATAAATAACAGAGCCGAATTGATTTCGGCGCTATTCACAATTTTTAGAGCGTATCAACTAGCAGGCTCTCCCCAAGTCAATTCTGCAGCTCTGGGAAGTTTCGAAGAATGGTATAGGAGAATTGCGTCTTGCTTGCTTTGGCTCGGATATAAAAACCCCATTGATTCACAGGACCGGCTACGAAATGTAGACCCAGACAAGGCACTGCTGAACGACTTACTTAGCCTTTTGTCAGTTGTTTACCCCAATAGCGTTTCTTTCCAGGTTTCAGATCTTTCACAAATACCTCCAGTCGCGACAGGAGAGCAAGGGCGGCTACGTACACTTATTTCTGAAATAGCTCCAGGAACAGACGGCATTAATAGAATTCGCCTGGGAAAACAGTTGAATAGGTTCGTGGACCGAATGGTAGATGGGCTCGTTCTGAGGAGACTCGATCGAGCCGGGAGCACAAACGTTTCTCTGAGCTACATGGTTTGTAAGGCTAACGAAGTAAACGATCGCGCAACCAACTAGATGATTAATCGAACTATTGGAAATAGGTTCTAGTACTTAAAAACCTAGCGTATCCCCTAGCTCCATTACGGTCCAACAAGGTTTCATGACGTCCGATTTAGGGAATATAGGATTTTAGGTGACTACTAGATAGCGTAATAAAAATTATATATGAATGAGTATATAGAGCTCTAGTTTTCTACCTTGCCCCTAGATCCCCTAGCTAAATAGATGCTTTTTTTTGATGCGCGTGTTCGGCAAGTGGTAAGTATGACCTAATATGAATGGTTGATGATTATGTCCAAGTTAACAGATAAACAAAAAGCGTTCGTCGACGAATATCTAGTCGACCTGAACGCAACGCAAGCTGCAATCCGTGCTGGCTATAGTTCAAAAACAGCTAAACAAATAGGCACTGAGAACCTATCAAAACCTGTCGTTGCCGAAGCCATCCAAGAAGCGCTTACAGAACGGTCGGAACGCACTGGTATAAAGGCTGACTATGTCTTGAAACAAGCAATAAAGTTGCATGAGAGATGCATGCAAGAAGTACGTCCGGTTACTGATAGTAGGGGGAATCACATTAAGGAGGATGGCCGTCCCGTCTATGCATTCAATGCGGCTGCCGCTGCCAGAGCGCTGCAGTTGATAGGCAATCACATCGACATCCAAGCTTTCCAAGCCAAGAAGATCGTGTCTGGGCCTAACGGGGATCCTATCCAAGTCGACCACCAGTTCACAGTGGAGTTCATAGATGCCAAATCTAAAGATAAATAGCAGGCTTGAGCCTTTCTTAACCAAGAGCAAACCGATCAAGGTTGCAATCGGAGGTAGGAATTCAGGCAAAAGTATTGGTTTCGGAGATATCTTCACCATGAAAATGTGCACTGAGGCTGCAGATATCTATTGCCTGCGAGAATACCAAGACTCTTTATCGGACTCTGTCCACAGAGTTTTCAAGGACTCCATTCTTAAGCGGTTAAAAATCGAAGGATTTCGTATCCAGGAAAATACCGTCATTGCACCAACCGGAGCCAAAACCACTTACAGGGGTGCGGCCCGAAATCCTGACTCTATCCAGTCGGCACAAGGATATAAATATTCCTGGTTCGAGGAAGCACATAGAGCGAGCCAGGAATCCTTGGACAAATTGCTGCCTACCATTATTAGAAATCCAGGCGCCGAGTGTTGGTTCTCTGCCAACCCACAATCATCTGCCGATCCATTCAGTCAACGTTTTATAGTTCCCTATAAGAAACAACTGGATAGGGATGGATTCTACGAGGATGAGCTTCACCTTATCGTCAAGATGAACTGGCGACAGAACCCCTGGTGGAATGAAGAAAGCGAAACACTCAGATTATGGGACTACGAAAACCTCTCTAGAGCGAAATACAATTGGATCTGGGAGGGCCACTTTAACGATGAAGTAGACAATTCAATCATTAAAACTGAGTGGTTTGATGCAGCAGTAGATGCGCACCTCGATCCACGCTTCTCTGCCATGTTTAAACCATACGGAGCTAAAGTGGCAGCCCATGATCCATCGGACCTAGGCAGTGATGCAAAGGGTTACTGCTTACGACATGGATCGGTAATTTTACGCGCAGAATCACTAGACGCCGGCGAGATCGATGAAGGTTGTGATTGGGCAACTGGTAATGCTCGTAATGACAACGCTGATTGGTTTGTCTGGGATGGTGACGGAATGGGCGCTGGATTGAAGCGACAAGTTGCCAACGCATTTTCAGGAACGAAGACCCAATTCCATATGTTTAGAGGATCATTATCTGGTAATCGGCAGACTAACGCTGATCGCGTTTATTTGCCCGTTGATAATGAAAGCGACTCCAGACCTAAGACCTACGCAGAGACGTTTAAGAACAATAGAGCACAGTATTCCTGGTTGCTGCGGGACAAATTCTACAAAACCTACCTAGCCGTGGTGAAAGGCCAGTATATAGATCCCGCTGAAATGATCAGCCTGGCATCGAAAGGGATTCCCGAGATGGATAGGCTTAGATCTGAAGTATGCAGAATACCTGAAAAACCGAATCCCCACGGCCTGATTCAAATTATGAATAAGCAAGACATGAAGAAACTGAAGATCGAATCGCCCAATATGTTTGATTCAATAATGATGAGCCAGTACAGTGGGACTGTTCAGAAGCAAACCTGGACGCCACCACAGGTTCTGACTTTGCCTCGTAGAGCCTCTTACTACAGCTCAAGACGATAATTTACCAAGGTCATGCATCGTCTACTTCAAGCTTGGCCAGAACAGCTATCTTCTCCAGATAAGCTTCCATAGATTCTTTTGAGGAAGTAGGAAGACATCCGTCGTTATACAGATAAACTTTATCGAGTGACTCGGACTGATCATATGAAAGTCTTTTTGCTGTCATTGGGCCAAGCTTTTTGAAGTTGGTAGTAACTGGATAGTCCTCGTAGCTTATATGCTCGTTAGTGTTAAACCCGACAGGTTTATATTCTCGGTTTAGAACTGCATACGATCCATTTTCCTGTCGTTCTAAGCAGTATGGCAGATAAATTGATCTGAAATCTCCTAATGGCATTTGAACACTCCCTCTGAGCAGTTTCTTGATGGAGGCCTAATATCCCACGTAATTAGTGATAACACTACACACTAAGCATGAAAGTGAGAACCGGTTAGAAACTAAAGTCGGGTGATTTTGCGGTGCCAAATTATTTCATTAATCTCGCAAACGCTAAAACTTACTGAAGAGCTTGATCTTTGTAACCGTCCGGCAAACCCATCTTGCTAGTTCTGCCTGATCTATCGATAGTGTCCACCTATTTTTAAGTGGACACTATCATGAACGAGTTAAGCGTATTCGCCCCACCTGTTAAGCGTCGAAGGTTTGCCCCGGATTTCAAACACAGGATCGTAGCAGCTTGCAAAGAACCCGGTGCGTCTGTTGCGAGAATTGCCAGGGAACACGACCTTAATGCCAACCTGGTCCATAAGTGGATTCGTCAGGCCAAGGCGAATTCGTTGCCGGTAACTACGCCAGCTTTTGTAGCACTACCGGTCATCCAGTTTAGGTGGCGGAGTGGACGAGTGTGTCCGCCTTGAGATTCCCTTCCGG
This sequence comes from Gammaproteobacteria bacterium, assembly GCA_041395725.1. Taxonomy (NCBI): domain Bacteria; kingdom Pseudomonadati; phylum Pseudomonadota; class Gammaproteobacteria; species Gammaproteobacteria bacterium. Next base: position 4,869,017 of record JAWKZW010000001.1, read on the forward strand.
CAACAATCGATCAAGGTGAGTTGGCCAGTCTCTCAGTCGGATCGTTGTCTGGCGCTGCTGCGTGACCTGCTGCAGTGATCCGCATTGACCAGATCTGGCTGGCCACCGAACCGCTGGACATGCGTGCCGGGCCGGATAAGGCACTGGCCCGGGTAGTCCAGGTGTTCGGCAGTGCCAGGCCCCATTGCGCTTATGCCTTTGCCAACAAACGCGCCAATCGTATGAAGGTGTTGGTGCATGACGGCCTTGGTGTCTGGCTCTGTGCCCGACGTCTGAACCGGGGCAAGTTTCACTGGGCCGAACCCTGGCGCGGCAAGCACCTGGTTGTGGATGAGGAGCAACTTCAGGCGCTCGTTCAGGGACTACCCTGGCAGCGTCTGGGTGAGGCTGGCGTCATTCGTGCTTTGTAGTGAATGCCGGGCCCCGTTTGTGTCGCACTGACCTCCCATCGGTGGCATACTTGGTCCATGTCACATCCCGACGTAAGCCAGCTTAATGCCGAGCAACTACGAGCCCTGACTGCCTCGTTGTTCTCGCGCCTCGCCGAGCAGGAATCGTCGCTGAGAACACTGAAACAGCGGGAAGAGATCCTGCAACAGCAAGCGGATCATGCTACTCGCCTTGAGCATCGCAACCGCTTTCTTGAAACGCTCAATGCAAAACTGACCCACGAAATGGCGTTACTCAAACGCCATCGCTTTGGCAAACACAGTGAACAACTGAACGTTCTGCAACGCACTCTCCTGGAAGACATCGTTGACGCCGACGTGGGCGGCATCGAGGCGGAGTTGGAGGCGGCGCAGGCTGACCCGCTCTCACAGACCAAGCCAAAACAGCAACCCAAGCGTGTAGCCCTGCCACCGGAGCTACCACGCCGGCTGATCGAGCACGAACCGGACAACACCCGGTGTCAGTGTGGCTGTCAGCTCCAGCGGATTGGCGAGGATGTCAGTGAGAAGCTGGACTATACCCCCGGGGAATTTACCGTTGAACGGCATGTCCGTGGCAAATGGGTGTGTAAAGACTGCGAAACGCTGGTACAGGCTCCGGTGCCGCCTCATGTTATCGACAAAGGGCTGCCCACCACTGGTCTGCTGGCCCAGGTGCTCGTGGCCAAGTACGCCGACCACTTGCCGCTGTACCGCCAGGAACGAATCTTCGAGCGTGCCGGTCTGGGCATTCCCCGTTCCACACTGGCCGAATGGGTGGGCCGCTGCGGCGTGGCGTTGCAGCCACTGGCGGATGCCTTGCGCGAGACTATCCTGAGCCAGCCGGTGGTTCATGCCGACGAGACGCCGGTGCCAATGCTGTCGCCGGGCAAGAAGAAAACCCACCGCGCCTATATCTGGGCCTACTGCACAACGCACAATGCCCAGACCCGAGCAGTGGTCTATGACTTTGCGCCCAGCCGTGCCGGGGAACATGCCCGCACCTTCCTGGGCGAATGGCAAGGCAAACTGGTGTGTGACGATTACAGTGGTTACAAGGCGGGCTTCGGCCGGGGCGTCATCGAGATCGGCTGTCTGGCCCATGCCCGGCGCAAGTTCTTTGAGCTGCACGCTGCCAACAAGAGCACCCTGGCGGCCAGTGCCTTGAATACTATCGGTCAGTTGTACGAGATCGAGCGTCAGGCCAGAGAGTTGGATAATGATCAGCGCTGTCAGTTGCGACAACAACGGGCCGGCCCACTGCTGGAGAACTTCCACGCCTGGCTGCTTACGCAACGGCAAAAGGTACCGGACGGATCAGCTACAGCCAGAGCTATCGATTACAGCCTGAAACGCTGGCGTGCCTTGACCCGGTATCTGGAAGATGGCGCGGTGCCTATCGACAACAACTGGGTCGAGAATCAGATACGCCCGTGGGCCTTGGGTCGCTCCAACTGGCTATTCGCTGGATCGTTGCGCAGTGGTCAGCGTGCCGCTGCTGTGATGAGTCTGATACAGTCAGCTCGTATGAATGGGCTTGACCCCTATGCTTATCTCAGAGATGTGCTGGCCAGGCTACCGACTCAGAAGGCAAGTCGCATTAATGACCTGTTGCCACATAACTGGATACCGGAATAGCAAGGTGGGTTGGCTGGACGCTTACTGATCTTTAACCTAAATGCAACAGTAAAGACCACATTATGGAATTGGGAAATAAATATCTTTATTATTTATCAGTAACTTAGAAATTCTATAAGACTCCCTTTTGATCAGTTGAACTCGTGATCCAGGCACTTCTGCCATCAATCCAACGTTCGCATAATACTAAAACCATAAGTGTTACGATTTTCGCCAGTTAGTACCATTTAGTTCACATGCCACGTTCAATATTAAAATTTTGAACTCGCCTTATCAGGGGCATCGACAACTTACTCTGTACTTATCTCGTTAATCGGATATTTATTGGTCATATCGAGGGGTACGACCTCCAGGCTTGCCTGATGTATCCCCTGCATGACCAATGTCTTATTCGTGCTTAAGCCCGATTGCTTGGGATAGTAGAGTTTCAATTTATGAACACCGTAGCGGTTTGCATAGGCTTGAAGCTGGTATAGATCGCTTTGTGAAATACCCAATTTCTTATCTGATTCATCTAGTATTTTCCATTTTGCATCAGCGATAACCTCGATAGAGTTATCTTGTGCTAAAAGTGAAATGTCCGGGCGCAGCTGAAACACTGCTTGATCACTATCCAACCAATATCCAAGATTCTTTTGCGGGCCCTGCGTCCTTAACTTCAGCCCCTGTCGCCACGCAATGGGTCTCAATATCGCAGCTACCCAGCTCTCAAAGAGTCGGTTCATATCAAAAAGTAGCGATACCGCACTACCGCGACCAGCGAGCACATCAGGACTACAACCGCTAATAAACATACGACATTGCTCAACAATAGGTTGATACCGAGAATTGCATCGACCAAAAACCAGCTTTGAAAAATCTTGTTTAGCGACTGGTGTGTCGCCAACCGAATCAAACTGCATTAAAAGCTCATTCACCTGCCGCTTGGTCTCCCCTGAGCGAGCCAGCGTGAACAATACTCGAAGCGTATACTTAATTATTCGGTTAATGAGTATGTCTTCTTTTAGCTCATCGTACCGACAATAAAGGCGCTCCTTGTGATGAAAGTTTTTCTTCAATTGGACTTCAGTGATTAGCCTGCCTTTGATTACGTTTAAATTGTCCTCGAGACCAATATATTCACGCAGCAAACCCTGGGTCATTAAGGCCGCCAATTCACCGCAGAAATGCAATATGAAAATGTCTAGCACGCTGTGGCGCTGTATGTTGATGGCTGCCTGTGAACCTTTATGGCTTATTAAGAATCCAGACTTTCTTAACATCTGCACTAAGGCATGACGGGAAGCTCCAGGCTCATGTTCCCGACCATACACCTTTGGTAAGATTTCAATAGTAAGATCATCAAGCTGAATTACGCCACAAAACTGGGAAAATTTGATTGATCTGTGGCCCCAGCTCAATGCCCCAGGAGGCATATGCGAGGTGAATTTTACTAATCTATTGACATAAGACTCATCGATTGATTTTCTATCTGACGCACTTGCCGCGCTAATCGTAATAGTCTCATGTTCTATGCAACTTAGGATTTTGGCCATCTTATTGAACTTTAACTACGCATAGATTTTCCGGATCGCATCAGGTGTTATCTCCTCACGCTTCGCAACCCGGTATTCCACCTGATCATCATAATTTTCCTCGTCGAACCCCAAGACTGCCTCTTTAGTTAAAGTAGAGTGCTCGATTATCTGCGGTTCCACCGCCTGATCGCCCTGCGTAATATCCCCAAATACCAACTGAATCCGACGCCAATCGTCATAGAAATGTTCCTGAAGGAGAGGAATAAACTGATCGATGAACACCTCTCTCAGTTGATCAAAACTACGCACCCTGTAAAGGAACGCGTGCCCCAGCGTAAGATCTCTATTCAGTAAAAACCTAATCCTTTGATTCATGGTGTCCAAGAGGTCTCTGAGGTTAATTACGCCTCCTTCGCCATCTTCAATATAGCCGTCGCCCCTAGACCCCTTAATTAACCCCGAATCTGGCATCAACTCATGAAACCGAAACCTTCTACGGAGGGCAGTATCAAGCAGCGCTATTGAGCGGTCTGCCGTATTCATCGCTCCGTAAATATCTAAGTTGATCGGCACGCTAAAAGAATCGCCCGAATACGGTAGAGTCACCTGCATCGCATTATCCGCACCGGCGCGCTTATCCTGCTCTATGAGCGTTATCAATTCGCCAAATATTTTTGCTATATTGCCCCTATTAATTTCATCAATGAATAGCGCGTACTTATTTCGTTCATCTTCTTTAGCCCGCTGGCAAATTCGTCTAAAAATTCCTGGCACGACCTCATAGGAGATATCACTAGACTCATCCCCTTTAACAGGCCTGATGCCTTCGACAAAATCTTCATAGCTGTAAGCCTGGTGAAAGGTGACGAATTCAAATCGATGCGTAGCCTCACCTGCACCCGGGCCCCGGTCCAAATGATTGGCTAGATTAATCAACTCAGGACAATCTGCTCTGTAGTTATCCAACAAATACCAAGTGCTGTCTTCTTTCTTATCAAAGACCAATGGTGATCGTCGCTGAGAATACTTTACCGTCGACGAATCTTCGGCAGCATGTACCTGTAGGGTTCCCCAAACACTCTGTCGCAGATTACTAACGCTCACCTGTGCTTTTGATTTTTGAACCACAAATTCGTGATCTAAAAGCTGAGACACTGAAGCGTGACCACCAAGATTGTGTAGTGCTAACACAAGCACGTCAAACCATCGCTTGTCCCTCAACTGATCGGCAAGCCATTGCTCGCGCGAAGCACTTATTGCGGTAGCAGTGTATTCTTCCTTGAGCTTGGCGAGCTTAAAGGTTTTACCTGTGCCAGGAGGGCCGTAATAAATTCGGTTGATCGGGTAAATTCGCTTTTGGGGAGTGGTTTCTTGAACTGAAGATGGAGTGCTGAGTTGCCCCCATATTTTTTCTAGGAGGCCGGCGCTTCTTTTTTTAATCTCAATTCCCGATGCTTGCGGAAACCAGGTTTGTCCATCTATCGTTATGCGGGACAGGTCTTTGTCGGTAATAAATGCATCGTTAAATACATCTTTGATGGTGGTAAATTCAATATCCACGACTTGGTGTTTCTCTCCAGCCTCCGACTTTGATTCGTCATAGTGCTCAGACTCATAAGGCTCAGAAACTACATTTCCAACCGCAAAGATTCCTTTCGGCGATTCCCCAACACGAACTAACCAAGCCTTGTCACCAATAGAAACATGCTTGTTGACACAACTCCAAGATTGAATGATCGTTTCACCTTGCGCAACCCTCTGTATATCTTGGGTCAAGTTATCCCAAGCCCACTTCCGCGGATTCCAAGTAAAAAGCCAGTTGGTAGTTTTGTTACGATGCCATTCTTCTTCGAGTGGCGGCGCGTAGAAATCCAGCTCTTCCGATTTGTACTCTTCGGCGGCTTTCTCTCTAATTGCCTTAAAGTCCCGATCTATTTGAATAGCCGATTTACGCTTTACCCTAGAGGGTCTCTCTTGCAGAAATCCTGATACGATTGCTACCCTGTCCGTACCACCAAATACTCGCTCAAACTGATCGGGAAATAACAAATGTAAAAGCATGTGTCTAAACTGACGATTCTCACTATCCGGAACTTCCTCAAGCCAGTTCGCGAATTCCCAACCATCTGAAAGTATTTGTCTGCGTTTCTCCAGGGGCAAACTCAACAGCGTCTTGAACAATTGGATGGCATAAACAAGCTCTTTCCACCTGAAATTATTAAATCCAACTCCTCCACTACCACAGCCCCCCAAAGCTTTATCCTCAAACAGTGGATGATCTGCTGGTACAGGTGATTGACTTGCCCAGTTCCATATTGTGCTGACATTTTCCCGCTTTTTCTCTGGCTTAATATTACTCGGCGCTAGCAGAAGCACATACAGAATTTCAGCAGCAAGGAGTTTGGTGTTTTCGTTGGCTGGCTCAAGCTGGAGCTCTAGCTTATCAAGAAAATTTCCTTCACCCGTATCAAGATTCTCTACGTAATATTTAATCAGCTCGTCAACATACTCTGACTGCCAAAGATCCTTACTGCTAAATAAACTTCCACCTCCGAGTAGGCACGTGTCCTTCCACTGCTGGCTGACTTCAAAAATACGATCAACTTCGTTGTGCGGGTTATATCTACTCATCTTCGGCGCCCTCTACCCAAGCTTGGATCCGCGCGATACATTTATCTAGGTCGTCTCTGATCTCATATACCCAGAACCGCTGAACATCCCAGCCCAGCTCGTACATTCGTTGGTTTCTTATTTGATCTCGACGACAAAGCTCTCCGTCCCAATTTCGATGATAGCGCTCACCATCTACTTCAATATCCAACCGCCTGTTACCCTCAATAAGCGCCAGATCCAATAAATATTGTTCTACCGGATATTGTGGTATTGGACGAATACCTGCCTGGTAAAGCGCCTTGTAAAGGTCTATTTCCCACTCCGAAACCTTTGATAAGTCAACTGTAGTTGGATATTCAGGCCCCAAGTCGGATCGTTGCACATGCTCTCTTACTACCTCAGAGTCATCTAAGTTGTCCACGTACTTCGCAAATTCAGCCAAGTACTCAACACCACTATTCTTTGCCGCCGACTTGTCTCCCACGACAAGCAGCATGGCGCGGGCTCTCGTTATTGCAACATTGAATAGGTTGCCGTTCCTCTTCAAAAAGCCCAATGACTGGATTGCCGCCCCATTGGATACTACTGGCGAAAATACCATAACGTCCCGCTCATCACCTTGAAACCGATGTACGGTATCGCTGAGAAACTCAAGTTCATCGAGCCTATTCTGCAGCTCCCTGTCTTGGTTACAGAGATTCTTAATTTGGTTAGCTTGTGCCCGGAACGGGCTGACGACTCCGATTGAGCCTTTGTACCCTTGCTCCAATACTAGGTGTCTCAACTCATCAACAATGGCTTGTGCTTCCGGTGGATTCTCTGCACTGCCATTTGGTGGGCGGATAGTTCGCCCCGGTAAGTCGATCCAACGAACGCCAGGCGAATCTGTCTGAGGTCTCCGTAACCAGTCGTAGCGAGTGGCTACACGCAATCTCCCTTCGTAGAAGAAATTGTTTGAGAAATTAATGATATCTGCGTGGGAACGGTGATGGTCCCTCAAGTTGACTATGTCTTCTCCCCGCGCATAGGAACGCGCCATGTCAAACAAAGAGTTCCACGAATAAGCCCATTGCAGAAAATTCTCCTGCAAATCAAACCGCTCCAGGAGCTGTTGGTCCTGATGCTTGTGAATCCCGCTGATGTGGGAAAGCTGCATGGGATCACCAATCACTACCGCATTCTTGGCTCGGTACAACAGTGGTAGTGCTGAAGCAATATCACACTGACTGGCCTCATCAAAGACAACCAAGTCATAGTACGCTGCGGTAAAAGGTACTTTGCCTCGGGCCGATAAAGACGTGACCGCCCAACATGGCAGCAAATGAGAAACTTTTTCCGTTAATTCATAGTACTGGCGCCAGACCCCCCTATTGGTTTGGCCCTGGTTATTGTCCGTAATTATCTGTAGCACTGAGACGTACTTGGAAAGCAACTGACGATCATCACTGGATAACTGTGAGGGTCGCACACGCAGCCAGCTTGACCACAGCTTCCCGGAATTCACCGAGATCTCCTCCATGACATCTCGTATTGATTGATTCAATGTTTCTAGTGAATCTTCCTTTTCTAGCGCCTCCAGCGCATCAAAGTATTCTCTGACAGACTTTAGATCCTCAACACGATTTTTAATGAATTCACTGAATTTGAGCCAGATCGCAATCGATAGATCTGACGGTACTTTATCAGGTGCCTTTACCCGAATAGCTAGTAGTGGAGTTCCCCGCTCTTCACAAGAAATCGACAGTCTTTCAAATCTCGATTTTCGCAGTAGCGGCCAGGTTAGTTGAGTGAGCAACCCTTGGTGCGCTTTAGAGGCATTGATAGTAGCATTATGCAGGCCGTCAAGATCTTCCGACAGCCTGGCAAGATCTAGCGAACGGACAGCCGAAAAGAGTTTTGCGCTAAGTTTCTCACGCAAAGGTTCCACTCGTTGCTCTAAGGCGTCCACCTTATTCCGTAAATTGATGACCTTATTTTGTCGTGACTGCAACTTGGCGCTTTTCTCGGCCAATTTCTTGTGTATTTGCAAGCGTTCTTCGTACTCCCTCTTCTCATCTTGGCCAGCCGTTGCGGAGAGCAACGCTTGCAGGTAATCCTTCAACCTAACTTGATACTCATTAGATCCCATGCGCAATAACAGCGGTCGAGGACCTAAGCTGTTAACACGCGTTTCCACAACATCCACTGCCTTATTGTTCTTGCTCGCGAACAGCACTTTTTTACCTTGCCAAGCAGCGTTTATGAGCAAGTTGGTCACAACCTGAGACTTCCCGGTCCCGGGCGGACCGGTGATGATGGTCAAGGGCTGCGTCAGTGAGCTACCTATCGCTTGACGCTGCTCTGTGTTAGCCGGTAGCACCTCAAGAAGAGGTTCCTTGATTGCCTTACCCGCATCTGATTTGATATTCGAATTGACTAACGCCCCTAATGCTGTATTGGCGTAATCAGACTCGGCCAACTTGGCAAGGTTTCGCAGCTCTGTTTCTAGCCCCTGCGTATAGGGTTTACGCTCTGCAGCGAGTAAAACGGCGCGATTGTAAATTCCCGGGTCCTCCAACTCACTGATCGGTAGCTCCTCACTCAACTCCTCGGGCACACACTCTTCCCGCCAAGGCCACTCGCTACGCACTTCAAACAGCCGGCGTGCCACATCATCCAGATCGGGCGGCTCCATGCTGTCGGAATAACCTAGCTCGTCTTCCAGTTGCAGCAATTCATTCATCACCGTTGCCTGATCTGAATTGGAGAAGCGTTTGAGAACCGCCATGTTCATAATGGGGAAATCGGACGCCAAACTTGCGGCTCCTCGATTGTTTGGACCCTCAAACTCAATCGGAACAACGAAGACTGGCTGCAGCCGGTGAATCACGTTGCCCGCCTTTGAAGTAAAGCGATGAATGGAAATGGGATAGCCCAAATAGAAGATCTTGGGCGTACGGTCACGGTGCATCTTATTCAGCAGGTTTGCCGCCTGAGGATTCTGAAGGGCACCCTGGATATTGTCCTGGGGAAGTTCATTCAGCTCTACATAGTCGAAGTCTTTGTGATTACTACGCGCCCAGACACTAACTTCACCAACATCGTCTTGCCCTAGACAGGCCAGGTAGTAGCGCGCCAGATCGGCAAGGGGGGTATCTGCAAAAGTCGCTTCCGGTTTTTGGATCGACTCCGACTGGGATTGAGCCGCACTGCCCTGTGGCCACCAGCAGTATTTACTGTCCTGCTTGAATTTTCCACTTAACCGGCCGTAGAGCAGGCTGTTGACCTCCCTTTTGTCTACTCCCAGCTTGACGGCAACCTTACGCGCCGTCTGCCCGGGAGTAGATGAAAGCTCATGCTGTATTTGTTCTTCAAGCGTCATGGCGAATCATGTCCTTATGATGCAATCTGTTCTCATTTGATTCTCAATGTAATTCGCCACTTTCCAGCTTATCCCAAGCCTCAAGGACCAACCGCTGAGTACGGTACTCGCCAAACTCCTTTAGCTCTTTGTTCTTGAGCCCCCTGAACGTTTCAGAAGGGTAGTCGACTCCCATGATGTCGGAGGGATCCAGAATATAACGCAGCTCATTGCGAGATAGCCCATAGAGTTTTGCATAGTAGGCATCTAGTTCGCACTTGAGCTGATGCCGCCGAAGAGGATTGAATGCAAAAGGATCACAACTAACGCCATTTTCCTCGCTGAATACTTTTAAATCCTTGGCCGTAAAGGTCAACTCAACAACTCTAGGCGAGATGAAGTCCAGATGACCTTCCTTGTATTGATCTGGTGACAAAACTGGCAATTGCCTTATTATGAAAAAATTTAGGTGCGTGCCGCCAACTTTATGCCGAGCGACAAAATCAAAGGTCAATGAAACCAAGCTCCCAACGAATGCAGCGATCTTCCTGGCATCAATTTCTAGCCCAAGATGAGCTAAAGGGAAGCTATTCCCAACTGCACTCAATGGTACAATCCCAGCAATCACAGTCCGCTCATCTGTCGAACGGCATATGTCACGCCATCCCAATAGATATTTCGGACACCTTATTTCAAGTGCCGTTTTCACCCAATCCCACAAGTTATCCGCTTCTTGAGCTCGAAGTAGTTGAACCAAATCTTCAAGCTCATCGGATTCTAATGGGTACTGGTCAGCATTAAGCTCGGCATCCCCAGCTAGCCCTGTTGTTTCATCTGCGAACCAATCATCGGTAACAGCATCTCTCACGCCAGTCGCTGAGTGACTGGGCGGCTGCAAAATTTCATTCACTAGCGATTCCTGCCTATTCCTTCGAGCTTGTCCTGCAGCCCACTGCTTAAGCGCCTCCAAAAGCGCTTCAGTATCAACTTTCTTACAGGCCTTAATGACATCTGATGGAGCTTGCGCAGTTCGTAACGTCACTTCCCATCGATCTACCCAGTAGCGGGGCAAGGGCTGGTAATTAGGATCCTGCTTTTCCTCCAGAGTGCAATCGCGACTCGTCTCGCCATCCGTCTCGTAGGTTGCCCAACGATGATCATAGTGGTGGACCATCTTGGCTTCATAGAGGGGCAGAAATTCATCCTCACGACTCTGGCTTGCAGAATAATCAACATTGGCGTCACGCTCTTGCATCTGCTGATAAGTATGAAAAAGAGGGCTATCGTTCGACATATCAAATAGCCGGGTAAACTTCACGCCCCATGGATTCTGCGCTGGTACTTGCCTTCCATTTTCCACTCTTGCTTCGCGTATCAGCACCGGAGCAGCTCGGTAGAGCTTTTTTGTAAGCTCAGCATCCTTTTTAGATCTGAACACCGGGCAGGTGAGAGTGTTGGGGTTGATCAGCGCAAAATCATCAGCGCTCAATGTAAAACGCCTGTCTTCATCGGCCAAATGTGCAACCCGCGTGTTGAAAAATTGTAGCTCCGCTTGGGGAACGTTGTTTCCGATAGTCAGTAAACAAAATTTGTAACTTCTGTGCACCCCATCAAACAAGGCTTCTCTATTCTCAAAGTCAAACAAGCTGACCAGGTGATTCTCTATCGTCAACCAGCCGAAAAACGCCTTGGTGGAATCGTCAGTGGCGATACCTGTGGGTACGATCAGGCCCGCTTGGCCCGCACTATTGATGCATTTAGCAAAATGTTCTGAGAATAGTGCATAGAGGTTGACGTCTCCCTTTCCAGTCAACGGGAAACGCTCACTAGTGCGTGCGAACTGACTGGTGGACTCGGCTGCTTTCTTGGCACGTTGAAAGTCTTCAAAGAGTTTCTGCTCTACTGGAGAGCCGTCACTTAACTTCTTGATCAACTTGGTTCGTGCGGCAGCATTTGGGGCATTTGCTATTTCGAGACTGCGACTAGAAAAGAACTCCTGTTCCTGAAGCTTTATCCGTTCCCACGGTGGATTGCCCAGTATCACGTCAAACCCAGATTTGTCTCCATCGCCAAAAACCTGAGGAAATGCCAATTGCCAGTGGAAAAAACGATTCTCATGGGCAAGCTGCTGAATGAACTTGCTTACTTCAGGTTCCAGCGCCCCACCGCCAACAACCTGGCGCAAGTGGGCATTGGTCGGACATCGATTTGCCGTTTCCTCTGTCTTAGTGGCAAAAAAGGCGGCTGTAAAAAGGTCTTCTTTCAGCCGCGCTTTTTGCAATGCGTCACTTTTCTGCGCCTTAAGCCAGGCTTCTTGTTTGGCTTTAATCTGGTCAAGGTTGTCTTCCGGCATCGATTCCACCGAGTCTAAATCCAGTGCCTGCATACGCATAGCAACCGCGATGTCTTTTCCGGCTTGTCTGCTTGCGGCTTTTAGGCTCCGGCATGTGTCCTTGTCATCACCGGTCAAAGCATCGAACGCTTTGTCAGGTATGCCGTTCTCCAACAAAGAAGGATCAAGCACGCCGACCAATGAATTACCACACTGGATATGGGCATCGAGGAAACCCAGGGGCTTACCCGGCTCTAGCGCTTCCAACCACAATGCCGTTCTACAGAGCTCCAGAGCAAGCGGATTAAGGTCTACCCCATAAATACAATGACTGACCACCTCCCTCAGCGCGTGTCGATAATCTGCTTCGGCGGGTTGGTCTGATCCCGCCTCAATTTGCGCCAGCTCAGCCGCCAGGCGGCGGGCAGCCGCCAATAGAAAATGCCCTGACCCACAAGCAGGGTCGCAGACAGAGATTGACAGGATTGCTGTTCTCGGATCGCCAACATTCGCATCCAAACGGTCGGCAATAACGGGCTCCAAAGCGGACTTGATGAGCTCCTGAACCAGTGAATCTGGCGTGTAGTAAGAGCCGGTTAATTTGCGACTGTGACCCGATGCTACCTCTTCGTCGGAAGCATCGCCCAGAAAGCTGAACTGCCATTGCCCCTCCATGGAAAGCTGCGGGATCAATTCCAGCAGTGACTCGTACACCGAGCCGAATTCTTCCGTATCCATGTCTCGGTAGTTAATACGTGTCAGTGTCTTCTGCTGCTCGAAATAAGCAAGCTTTAGCAGTGCCCCAAACAGAGTCTTGTTATCCAACTGCAATGTTTCCAGGTCTGCACACTGCTCTTTGGCAAACAGGCCGCCCAATGCTGGCTGCGCAAGTCGTAGCTGCCCTTCAGCAAAGCCATGAAAGGTAACCAGCAACAGCTGCCAGGCGTCGTTATAGTGGTCGTGGTGGCGCTTGAGTCGAGATCGATCCCTGAGATTTGTAAGTGAGTAGCCTTTTGTATAAAGGTCTCTGGCCGCCTTATAGTTGTGCCCTTCAAACTCCATAGGTAGCAAGGCAATATCACGGTCTTCAGCTGTAAACAGGAACAAAAATCGGTAAACAAGGCGCAAAATCTGCTGAAAGTAGTTATCCAGAGAAAGCTCGCCACTGCTAATTTTGTCTCTTAGCGATTGATTTGCCGGGTGTATCACGAAGCCCGACCCGAGGATACGAAGGGCATCGGCCACACCATATCGGAGGTTCTCTAGCGCTCGTTCGCCCTCATCGAGGCCCTTGTTACGCCAAACCTCCAGCCAGCAGTTGTGGATCTGTCCTGCCCTGGGTTCACTTCTGGAAGCTTGCAGGAGAAGCCAAAATGTCGCGAAATCGGCGTAGTTGTCCTCTTCAAACATACGCGCGAAATCGATCTCGATAAATGCGGGTCGAGTGATGGCAGGATTATCTCGGAGAACGCGCAGGTGGGTGCCATTGGAGACGATAGCCCAGAGACAGTCGTCCTCAGCATTGAGGTACTCTTGCGCCAAGCCGGCGGGTGAGCGCTTGCGCCCTTCGTGGCCAAAAGTTACGTCCCCTTTGTCTAGGTCAAACTGAGCACCGCAGAGCACCAGAGGTACAGCGCCTCTATGCGCAACGTGAGTGATGGGAAAGACTCTTTTGCCGAGGGCAATTGGCTGACATTTGGTAACTTGATAACCGAGAACTTTTTCAAGTAGTGGTAGTAGCCATTCGTCGCGAGCCAATCGGTTTTGATTGGCATCGTCCCTTAGTCGTTCTCGCTGGTACTCATTCCACCGAGATTGTGCGATGCGCCAGTAACGACTCAATTCGTCATTGAGTTTCAGACCCTTCTCCACGCCATAGTCGCCAATCTGTTGGCCATCCAGCTCATAATGTCTAATGGCTTGCAATACCGGCGTGCTGATCAAGCCGCCGACTATGCGAATGGATTCTAATTGCTGAGTGTCAGTTTTCCTCACTATCCACTCCTAAAGGCAAGCAGCAATAATCGGCCAAACCGTTGCCAGATTGGCGGCAACAGACAAGGCGGAAGCGAGGTGGGAAGGTAATTCTTCTATACCCAGCAGCTTTCCATTTTTCTTCTTTATTTTCTTGCGCAACTCAGGGTCTAAATTTTGAACAATATGCCTGATCGTAATTTCTCGATTTTTAGTAATATCGTCTAGATTCCTGGTTTTAAACTGTGTTTTGGATAAGTCATCAATACGTTCTAGCACTTTGAACAAAGTTGCTAAGGGGATCGTGACTCTTTCAGCCGACTTGTTGTAGGTCGCTGTTCCGTACTCTCGAACGCGCTTTTGAAAGAAACGATAGAGCGAGGGATTGTCCAACTTGAAATAGATTTGACCTTTTTCGATACTCTCAAGCTCGAAGGTCGTGTTCGCCATAATCTCCAGGATTTCCACCCACGCGTCACCTTCCTCGTATTGGGAATACTTGAGCTCAGCTTTTTCCCAAAGCGACTTTGCCCTGGACTCCGAAATTTTGAGATCTGTGCTAACCTGAAAGGCGTCAAATTTCCTACCACAGCAATAGGTGACATAAAGGTAAACCAACAGTGCGTCTAGATCCGGTTTAGCCATACCACCTAGACCACTTAGCTCTACATAGTAGTGAAATAAGCTGTCGAGAAAAGCTGACCTGTCCGCCGCTTTTAGGTTCTTTAAAAGCAATGCCTCTGGCACAATAAACTCCTATAACAGTCCGGCATCGGGTAACAGAATATAGATGCCCATGACATCTACAGGCAGTTGAGGCTTTACAGAGTAAGTTCCTTTTGCTTCAGCCGCGTCGCGGGCCCGTCGGTGGTCTTCCAGGACTTCTTGTGCGCGCTTTCCCGCAAGCTGAGCAAACTCTGGCTTCTTCATGCTCAGCCCTTCCAGCGCGGAAATTAACTCTCTCTCCCTTGCTTCGGGAGTAAGGTTTTTCCCAGGAGTCGCTTGCATAAGTTCAACCACTTGTTTTTTGTCCAGTATCTGCATTTCATCACCAACATAGGCGACAGCCATTGCCTCTTCGGAGAGCATGTCGCGACCTGCAGCGTCTGAGTCTGCAGTTCGCTTGATGGTCAGGCGTGAACGCAGGCGTAACAAAAATATTGTGGTCTTTTTGGCAACATCCGCTGTCTTGATTACTCCTACGCGCGCGATCAAGTCGGTTTCTTCGCCTGTCATGGCCTGCTCGGCAAGATAGTCTGCCAAATGACTGACCAGAGGATGAGTTCTGCTAACAAACTCGCAGCCGGCGGCTGAGGGGTAGGCAAAATCGATGCGATTTAGATGGGAAAATCCGGCGGTTTCAAGACGCTCTAGGACAGCTCTTGTTAAATGTTTAATCGGCAGCTGATAACCGCCTTTACTTAATCGACTCAGTGGTGCGCCTAAGCGTTCACAAGCGTTGATTACAAAGCGCCTTACGTCCTCCTCCGACCCTAAAACGGAGAAGGCTTTCTCCCATTCCGGCATAACCTGCTCTGGTGACAAGCGTTGTTGTGCAAATACGGTCCTGTTTTTTCGTGCCTTCTCTCGAGCTGATTCCCAGGCAGCTTCCATCTCTTGCACTTCGTCAATGCCATCAAATAAGTAAAGTGTTGTCTGCTGACCAGCGCCATCCTTTCTAAGTAATACTGTATTCAGAATCGCCTGGGTAACCCGATTGTCATCTTCAGGCATTGGTACAGAAACACCAAGCGCCTTTCTGATTGCCTCAGCTTTACGAATAATGACTTGTAAGACGGCACCATCCACCGGATTGTCTTCACCATACAATAATAGAGCCTTGACTGATTCGGCCTTCTGACCAAACCGGTCTACACGCCCCTCTCGCTGCTCATGCCGAGTGGGGTTCCAGCTAAGGTCATAGTGGATGATCGCAGTGAACTGATCTTGCAAGTTGATGCCTTCAGACAAGCAATCTGTAGCTACCAAGATTGGCTCTTTGTCCGATTCTTTAAGACCTTCGATCTTTGTCTCTCGTTCTGCGGATGTCAGGTTGCCAGTAACGTATATTACCTCGTGGCTTTTGAATTTAGCTGCCAGCTCTTCGGTAATGTACTCGGCCGTGGCGATATAGCGGCAAAATATTACGGGTTTATAGCCTTCTTCCAATAATAGTTTTAAATTTCGGATTAGCGATTGAAGTTTCGGGTCGCCACTGCTTTTCAACTTCTTTGCTCTGTTGATTAGCTGATTAAGCCGCTCAATGTCCTCTTGCTGAGCCGCACCTGGTTCAACATCATCGAAGGTTAGATCATCATTCACGCCGTCCATGACTGAAGCGTTGCCCTGTTGCTCTAGGGCGTCCTGCAATTCCTGGTCAGTGACGATCTCATCGGACTTCCCAATAGCGTTATCGAGGCGAGTATTCAATGCGCGAATGGCAGCATGGGGAGACGATGAGATACAGCGCAGGAGGGCAAGCGCTGCCCACCAGTTCATGCGCACTTTCAGCTGAGCCCCCTCTTCTCGCTCAACTAGCTCA
Source organism: Gammaproteobacteria bacterium (assembly GCA_041395725.1). NCBI lineage: Bacteria > Pseudomonadati > Pseudomonadota > Gammaproteobacteria > Gammaproteobacteria bacterium. Next base: position 4,885,401 of record JAWKZW010000001.1, read on the forward strand.
CGGGCATAATCAAGAACTTCCTGAAAAATATTGTTCCAATCCCCACTAAGCTTATAAGTATCCTCAGCGACGAAACGTTCTGGAAAAAGATTTCCTTCCTGCCATTCTTTGATATCTTCGCGGCGACGCTGAACAAAATGGTGTGCCAATTTTTGCCTTAGCGGATGATCGGCCCTCATGTCTTCTCGTAGATTAAGAAAGTCATCCTGCAGTAGTCCCAACAAGTTATAGAAAGCATGCTCATCCCCGCTGTGTGGTGTCGCTGTTAGTAACACCATGTGGCGAAATTTGTCTTCAGACAACTGTTTTAGCAGCTCATAGCGCTGTTGGCGCCCCTGCCCGGATCGCGAACAGGTGTGTGCTTCATCGACTATAATAAATTCCGGACATTGTTCAGCGAAGGCATCCCTGCGAACCTTGCTCTTAATGTAATCGAGCGATACCACAGTAAACGGGTATTCGCTAAAGACCGAGCTCCCTGCAGGCAGACCACGCTCAAGCCGAGGTGCCGTACTTGACCGAACGACCTCCGCATTGATATGAAACCTATTGAGAAGTTCTTTTTGCCATTGCTCACACAGATGAGGCGGGCAGAGCACAGAAAGATGAGTGATTTCACCCCGATCAAGCATTTCTCGCGCAATAAGACCGGCCTCGATGGTCTTGCCGATTCCGACGTCATCCGCAATTAACAACCGAATAGTGGGCTGTTTAAGGGCCATCATCAACGGTACTAACTGGTAAGCCCTCGGCTCAACAGCAATATTGCCAAAACTTCGATAAGGCCCAGCACCCGCCCTTAGCTTGAGCATCAGCGCATCCCGTAGCAGTAGCCCCGCCGACTGTGTGCCAGCCTTAGATGGGTCCGGATCAGGAAAGGTCGCTGAAGACACTGGTGACGGCTCAAGCGCTGGTATTAGTACTGTGGGGGTATCTTCTCCTGAACCCAACGGTCGCAGATAAAGGACTTCAGCCTCGCTTTCTGGCAAAACGACCCATTCTCTACCACGGGCAGTGACGATTGAACCTGGTGAGAATTCTGCCCCACTCATGAGCGTGCACCAAAAATATCGGGATAGCGCCCGATGATATCTGACCACATACTTTGCTCTTTTGGAAAACGGATTACTGTTAGGCCAGCCTCCTCCAACTGCCGCGTTGTTGCATCGTCTATTTTCTTCTGCTCCGGGTACTCGTGATGTGGACCGTCGATATAAATGACTACATCGTTTTCTCGGTAAATAAAATCCGGGCGAGTTTTAAATTTATCAATTGTTTTCTGCGCGTCGTCTGGAAGCCGATGTTTATTCTCTTTCAAATAGTCAAGAAAGGCTTTCTCTAATGAACTGCCGACGAATCTGTCCAGGTGTTTCTCTTGCTCCTCATAGCCGCGCCGACCACTTGAAGTATTTAATGAAGCCGAACACATTGCAATTAGTAATGCTTTAAGTTCAGGTATCTTGCGATCCAGTATCTCGTGATCCATTTGATTGTAATAGCTTAAAAGGCAGCGATAGCAACCAGCTTCACAATCAGCTTTGCTGTCTATGTACTCGCCACTTTCTGACTGCTGATAATGGCAGATTTGCAGCGCACGATTGGCAACCCGAGACAGCGCGGTAGAATCATTCACCAACCGGGTCAACACGCCTGCTCCGCCCTCTGCAGACTCATAAAACAAGATGGCATTTCGCTCGCTCCTGTTCGGCAACGGCTCAGACATCAGCTCCGACTCTTCAATCTGGAACTCTTCTTCGATTCCACGTTTTAACGCATACTGGAGAGAGGTAAGAACTTCTTCGCTAAGAGTCTCAGCGGGCCTTAGAATGAGAATGTTGCGGCGATCTTCTACGTAAGGTGTGATTCTTTCAATGTAGCGTTCGTCCGCCACGGCTGCTTCATCATTTTGTTCTTCTGGCGCCTGATTAAGGTCTTTGCTCCATTGCCCAGTAACTGTGTCGATATTAAAGCCATATATTGACTTCTCTTTGCGTCGGCGCCACCCCAAATTCATGCGCCAAACTGTAGCCGCCGGGCCGTACTGCAACTCCATCAAAACCTGGTTATCGTTGCTGACTATTTCGCCCGATACACGCCTCAATTCATTGTCCGCCTCCGCAAACTGTATAGTCGTTTGCATCTCATATCCCTGGCGTAACCTTTCTTCTTCATCACAGGTTATGCGAAGCACGCGCTGTGTACTAACGTTTTCAATACGGTAGAGATTGCTAATCCGCATCCCGCCCTCTACCAAAGAACCACAAGAGTTACACAGCTCATTTTCTAACTGGGCACCGAACTGACCATAGCCGCAATTGGGGCATAGTCTTACTTCTGTCTTGGTGAGACCCTGCTGCTCAATACTCTGATTCTCACGCACCCCAAACATGACGCGCTTTACTCGATATTGGCTCCCCTCATGATAAATCAGACTGAGAGGCCCAAACTCTGAAATGGCTAAGAACCTGGACCTAGCCAGGAAGCTGTCTCTACCTATTCTTCCTCGCCTACCATGGATATAGGCGAGAAGCGGAAGTCGAGGAAAATTGTAACCGGGCAAAAATCCCTGACTCGCCAGATACCGATAGGTAGAGAAGTCAGAGTTCGTCACGCTATCAGCGTTTAATAGCAGGCCCATTTGCATGTTCGCTTCGTTATAGCGACGCTCCGCTGCCTTCCGCTCTTTCTCACTTGCAGCAGGATTGGAATTAATTTGATGTGCCTTCTCACGCTGCTCGTTTGTGGACGCATAAAGATCACGCCATCGATTCAAAGCCTCATTGAAATGTCGAAATGCCGACTTAATTTTTCGTTCCAGCCAGTCTTGTGCTGAGTCACTAAGCTCCCCATCATTACTCAACCACACACCGCGAGCTTGATTCAATTCATCACTCAGCATTGAGAGAAGGGCGTGCCCTCTTGAACTAGCTTGCCTTTGCACACTTTCATCATCCATTGCTAGCTGGTACTCGTCCAAAAGCGGCATACTGACAGGTTGGCTCATATCAAGCATTGCGTTCACAGTCGATGGCAGTTTCTTGTGTGTCTCATTCAACCAAATCGCATGCAAGTGGCTGGAAACGAGATCTTCATTAGCAAGATCCAACGTCGGCGCATTGACATGACCGTGGACCATGCGAGACGGATCACTGAAGAAATATTGGTCATGGGGGCTTAGAGCTGCACAATAAGTAATGACCAATGCTGGCTGGCCAGATCGGCCAGCTCGACCTGAGCGCTGGGCATAATTTGCAGGCGTTGGTGGCACGTTACGCATGTACACTGTGTTCAATGATGCTATGTCTACCCCAAGTTCCATGGTAGGTGAGCAGAAAAGAGTTCTTAACTTCGCACTGCGAAATTGCCGCTCTCTTTCTTCACGATCAGCAGGTTCAACTTGCGCTGTATGCTCTCTGCTCTGCAAGGCAAACAATGTTCGTCGCCCTAGCTGCAGCAAGTCTGCGACAGTCGCATATATCTGATGAAAGTAATCGTTGTCCGCGTTATAAGGGCTTGTGGGGTCATCCCTGTCAGGCTTCCCATCGCCAGGCTCCCATTGCAAGAATTCACCTAGAAGCTGGTAGCCTTTCAGACCTCCACCAAAATCCTCTTCCTCAACGAGACCATAACTCTCCAACACTTTAATTAAGCTAGTAATGAGGTCCGGGTAATTGTCATCCTTGATAGCCGGTAGCTTGTTGAGGTCTTCACCCCAAATGGAGCTCCTTCGTAGCAGTAGCCCCAATGCTGAACGACTGGATGCGGTAACTAGGTTAGGATTGTTGCTTTGCCCTTGCGGCTTGCTGCCGAGCAGCAATGTGCAACTCGATTGCAGCTGTTCGTCTTCCGTGAATGCCCACGGTTCTTTTAAATACTGAAAGCTTTGATTGCGGTACTGTTCCTGCTGATTGAAGTCCAAGTAGCGGCTTTTTATGCATAAACCCCGGCGCATGACATCCAAAATTGCCTTTAACGCGCGGTATCGATATTTATTTGAAACATTCTTTAGTTCTGGGAGTGGCAAGTTTTCCCACTTCCTATCGTTATCACACAGCTCATCCAGTCCTTCATAACTGATTTTCAGAAGACCTAACTGCTCTAGATTTGGATTGTTGTAGCGCCAGCCTCGCCTAAGATCGAAATACAATCGATACGCCAGGACATTGCGCATCGCTTCTTCCGCCCTTTTAAGGCCTGGTCCCTCCATATCAGGAGATTCCAGATAGTCTCCACGGTCACTATCAAACCCTAAGCTCTTAAACACGGCCTGCGAGAGGTTACTGTCAGTTAGATAACCGCCAGAGGCTGACTTTACGGCTGCAAGTAATGCGGAACGAAGCAATAGTACCTGGACGAAGTCGTTGAAATGTCCGGCTTGCAACGAGGCATCCTGACGATTATCGGTGAATCCGAGTAGCTTCTTTGCGTCTTCCTGGAGATCAGAATCTCTTTCCAGCATATAACGCAATGCTGAAATTGTCAGAACAGTAGTAGCCGACGAGCGGCCTTCCCTACTTAACGATGTAAGCCTAGTTGTGTCTTTCCCACGAGCTGCATGCGACGCCTTACAGTTCAAGCACAATCTAAAGCTTCCTGGCAAGAACCAACCCGGGACACCGGATGGGGACACGACGCCGCTAGGATTTACACTGACCGAAACTGGTTTGTGTTTCTTGAACGAGCTTTTGATACGAACGTCTCCGTTCTTAAGTTCCAACCAGTTCTCTGGATAATTCTCCAGCAGGTTTTCAGCCCAATTCAAATTAGGATCAAACATGAAGAACCCCCAATGGGATTCCTCCTCGTTATTGTCGCGCTCATCGATATCACGAGGCGATAGAAAGGAGTTGCCCTCTTCGGATTCATACCATATTGGATGATATTCCTGCCCACAGTGCCTGCAAAAATGTAATGCATAATACTGCTGTTGTTTATCCGACCCCGGGACATAAACCTGGCCACTTAAATCTAATTGGCGCTCGCCTTCGGGAGAAAGTGTAGAGTAAACATTACTTGCGCCTGAAATGAATTGGTGTAACCGAAAAGCGAAAAGAGGTTTATTATTGTTATCCCTGCACCGATAGGCGGCGAGCAAAAATTCCTTCAGAAAGCCCTCGCATTTTTCCTCATCAGCACCACTCTCGATGGCTAATTGGTTAGCCGCTTGCTTAAGATTCTTGGGCTTCGCTCTTACCCACAAGTCCTCTTCACGCATCAGTCCTAGTTCAAGTTCAATCCACGCTGAGATAGGATGTTCCCGCAACTCCTTGAATGCACTCCCGGGAGGCAGTGGCCTGTTGAGAGCGGTTACTAATATGTCTTTATCAGGTTTCTTGTCGCTCCCAGGTGTCTGCCGCTGGAGGGTTTCTGTAATTACATTATCTGGCTTAACGGGAGCTCCGAATAACTTAGTAGCCACACTTGCGACTATACGGTTGCGCTCACTCCTTGATCCTTCGCTCGCCATGGTTGCTGATGTTCCAATGCATTGCACATCGGAATTCAATGCCTCTCTTACTCGGCGCACTAACATCGCGACATCCGCACCCTGCCTTCCGCGATAGGTATGCAGCTCATCCAGGACAAGAAATCTCAAGCCCTTTGCGGCGGCCATCACTGTGCGATCAACTTCATCCTGTCGAGTCATTAACAGCTCAAGCATCATGAAGTTAGTGAGAATAATATCCGGAGGCATTGCTGCCATTGCATGGCGTTCGTCCTGACTTTCCTGGCCGGTATAACGGCCGTACGTTGCAGGCTTATTGTTTCCGTAATGCCCTAAATATTTATCCAACTCCTCTAGCTGGGAATTAACCAATGCATTCATTGGATAGATGATGATTGCTTTAATTGAGGGACTTGGATCAGATTCCTTTTGCTTTATTACAGCATCAACGATGGGGAGGATATAACTTAGCGATTTGCCAGATCCTGTACCTGTTGTAAGCACGTAACTTTCTTGCCGTTGCGCAATCTTTAACGCGTCTTGTTGGTGCTTATGTAACTGAGCAGATGACCCACGCCCCCCAGAGCTATCTCGCCCAAATCTAAAAATGTCTGCGCATTTAGGATGCAGGTCTCCATTGTCGACAAGCGTCTCGACACTATCCCCAGCGACGTAAGCAGGATTCAGTTGGATGAGTGGAGCGGGCCAATAGTGGCCATCATCATAATTCTGCTGCACAAAGGCCGCGATGTCGGGGGCTTTTATGGTGGTGAAGCTTGTTGTGAACGACCGGTAGTCTTCAATTACCGAGTTTCTATATTGGAAAACATCCATTGTGTGTAAGTTTTGTAAATATTGTTATTTCTGGCGAGCTACTTTTGCTGGCCAAGCTAAGTTATTGTATCTATTATCAATTCGGCGGGATAGGAGGCAGATAGATTATTTTATAGTTATTTTTCAAAGAGTTAAGCTTTGATTAACCTAGAAGCGCCATTAATTGCAACGATAACGGGAAAACGCTGCCATGAATGCCGATCAATTGCGAGATGCGTTACGCGCCGTTCGAGAAAAACTTTCGTCAGATCACGCGGTGAGGCTACATCGCGCGATCAGCTGGCTAAAATGTGCAGAAAACTACTCTGATGATGATGATATAACCCTTGTCGCGCTGTGGATCGCATTCAATGCGTGCTATGGCATCGAAGAAAGCCAGAATGACAAGAGAGAAAAGGGAGCTATTCAGAGTATTTTCCGAAAAGATCAGCTAACATGATACTGAAAAACGAATTCACAGTCTGCTTTGGTCAAAATATAGTCAGTTTGTAAGAATGCTGATAGACAATAAGTACGTCTTCTCGCCATTTTGGACATCGGTGCAGAACGGACAGGATAATTCTTGGCAAGAAAGTTTCGACCAGGGCAAAAAATTAGCATTACACGCTTTGGCAAATGATGATACCCCACTCCTACTCAGCATCATCCTAGACAGGCTCTATGTCTTAAGGAATCAACTTCTACATGGTGGTGCAACTTACCCAAGCCAAGTAAATAGAAGCCAAGTGGTTGACGGCAAGCGCTTGCTCGGGGAGCTATTGCCGATTGTCATCGAAATTATGTTTACTGACGAGGACTGGGGAGGAATTTATTTTCCGGTGCCCGACTAGTCGAGTGTACATTAGAATCGAACTAAGAGTTTCATATCATCAGATGTGGAGGTTTTAGCTCCGTCTCGACTTCTAGCAGCAATTTGTCGGGAGTCAAATGATACCATTCATTAGAGTCACCATCCGTTAACCCTGATACCCTGGAGCCGGCGACCTTGGAAGCAACAATTTTTTCCAACTTAAATGGCATACGCACCTTCATCTGCCAGAACAATTCGACTTCGTACCCGTATCGGTGACTATACTTATCTAACCGCTTTCGAGGAGTAAGAGTGGTTGCGCCTAACTTTACCTGATTAGGCTTGGCTTTCGAGGTAGCTACGTATAGGTATCCAACGCTATTTGGACTTTCCCCCCATGCATGCGCAATGGGGTAAGGCACGTTAATGATAAAGTTGTTGCCTTGCAGTGCGCTGTATATTTCAATGGAAAAGTACTTCCCGATCCTAGGAAGCTGTTTTTCAAGTAAATACAAGTCATTCGATAATTCCAGCATCTTTTCGACTGAGTAGCCGCCCTTTACTAAATCCTTAGCGAGCAATGCCATCTCGTTCTTTATTCGACTCGCGGGATCTCGATCCGCGCGCTGACGAATGAGCTTGTAGATTTTATATAGGTCCTTTTTCACTAATTAGCCAGACAAAGAAACTCCGATCCGCGAAGCTGCTGAACTACCTGCGTTTGGTAAGTATCATTTTTTATCCGTTATTGCTGACAAGCCTTTTACTTGAAACCACTTTTTCTTGGGTAGCAGTGTTGAAGAAAATCTATTGCCTGTATGGCCTACTTTGATGCACGACTGAATAAGCTCATCCATAGCGCTATCAATTCCAGAATCTTTATATGCAATAGACGGGGTTCCATCGGTGACGCAAGATACGCTCGGATGGCGAATGGCATCCATATACGTATCAAATGTATTTCGTGCTACTGCCATGCCATAAACACGCCAGGCATATTTCTTCCCCAGATAAGGACCGTCGTTTGCATTATGAATAACGCGAGAGTTCGATTTTTCAGTTTCAACAGAGCGGATCTGCTCACCAACAGTACGTGCGAAATAGTGACTCACTCTTGGTTGAACTTCGTCCGCTTTCGAGATTGCTGATATATCCACCCAATTGATGCCACCAACAACTTCATAGCCAATATTATATCTCTCTCCTTCTTCTAAAAGTGGTTCTCGATTAGCAAGAAACTGATATCGCGTTTGAGTATTCTCGGGCGTGAAACTATGCAGATACTTTCCAGAAGGGTCTTTTGCTATCGTGTAATTCGTAACGATAATTACCGAAGTTGTAGCTAAGTTCCTAGATTTCACAATGTGCTCCAGCTAGATTTAATGACAACTAAAAAAATATACAAGGGTATAAGAAACCTCAGGCTTGTTAAGAGCATTGGAATCAGCAGAGAATTGGCCGTTGCCATACTCGCATTAATGCATAGCCGCAATAATGCGCCAGAATCCCACTATTATCAGGGCATTTCCGTGAGCTGAGTCAAATTAGGTCAATGTTCCGATTAGATCAGTAATCTCGTGTTCCAGCGCCCTTTTGCCAGACGCAATCGCACAAATGATCTGTATTGCTCAGGTGATTTATTTGTCTTTCTCTGATGGCGCTTCCGGTTACAGAAATAACAAACAGCGGCAATATTCTTAGTATTTGCGACACCACCAGCGGAATGTGCAACCAGGTGCTCTCCGGTGCACCGGAGTTGGTGCGCCCGATTCATTGAGATGCAGTACTGTTCCGCAAACGCAGATGGGTTCTCCAACCACATCGGCGATTCACAGTAGAAACAGCGGCCTCCCTGGTTATGAAAGGCGATCGTTCGGAATTTTTTAAGGGATTTTCTAGATTTAGACATAGTGCCTCCAGCTGTTAATTTGGTCACCCGGAGAGATCCAAAAGATCATCTGCAACGGGAACCAGCTGAGACACTCAAACTGGCACTACAAACTTCCTAAAAGGACAGCTCGCAACATACTACTTAGCGTATTTTTAGAAGCAAGTGCAACAATCCTTTATGCAACAAGCTGCTACACATCATAAATTCTAATTAAAGTATGATTCCACCTAATTCAATCAGTTAACCGGAGAGTTGGGCTCTTGCTATCTCAACATTTTCACTGCTTGATTCTGCTATCTAGAATGTTGCATTATGTAGGTATATATTGACTTTTACCTACGATATGCAACATCATGCGGCCATGGAAAGCTCATACCAGACAATCCTGGAACTTGCAGCGCAACGCGGCCTCATACGCCCTCGCGATCTCGATGCGCTGGGTCTGCCCAGTATCGCTCTCACACGGCTGGTCCGGCAGGGGCTGCTCACCCGCGTGAGCCGCGGTCTTTATGCCCTTCCTGATCGCAAGGTGTCCGAACATGGCATGCTGGCCGAAGTGGCACGCAAACATCCGCAGGCCATTGTCTGCCTTCTGTCGGCGCTGCGGGTACACAACCTGACCACGCAGTCACCATTCGAAGTCTGGCTGGCGATTCCAAACAAGGCGCGAGCACCTAAGATGGACTATCCTCCACTGCGTATCGTGCGCTTCTCGGGGGCCGCACTGACCGAAGGCATCGAAGAGCACCAGATCGACGGTGTGACCGTTCGGGTAACCAACGTCGCCCGCACCGTGGCTGACTGTTTCAAGTTCCGCAACAAGGTCGGTCTCGATGTCGCGATGGAAGCGCTACAGGAGGCATGGCGAGCCAAGCGCGTGAGCATGGACGAACTCTGGCGCTATGCCACACTGTGCCGGGTGGCGAATGTCATGCGTCCCTATATGGAAAGCCTGCCATGAATCAGCGCAACACGGCTGCGTCAGTTCGCGCTCGCCTGCTCAACCGCGCCCGCGAGACACGGCAAGACTTCAATCTGGTCTTGACCCGTTACGCCCTTGAGCGGTTGCTGTATCGACTCAGCGTCTCATCCCATGCTGACCAGTTCGTGTTGAAAGGCGCGCTGCTGTTCGACTTGTGGTTCGACATCCCACACCGGCCAACACGGGATGCGGACTTCCTGGGCTTTGGTCCAGCCGATTTGCCGCGACTTGAGGCCGTCTTCAAGGATATCTGCTCGCTAGACACTGACGACGGGGTGACATTTCTTTCAGAGACTGTCCATGCAGCAGAGATACGCAAGGAGGCCAACTACGGCGGCGTTCGTGTCACCCTGCTCGGACTGATCGATGGCGCACGCTGCCCGATCCAGATTGACATTGGTTTCGGCGACGCCGTGACTCCAGGACCGGAGGAGGTCCAGTATCCCGTGATGCTCGCGGAGTTCACGGCTCCGAAATTGCGCGTTTATCCGCGCTACACCGTGGTGGCAGAAAAGCTGCAAGCATTGGCCTCTCTCGGCATTGCCAACAGCCGAATGAAAGACTATTTCGACCTCTGGATCCTGTCGCGGCACAGCGAATTTGACGGCGACACTTTGCGACAAGCGATTCGGGCGACCTTCGATCGACGTGGGACAGAGCTGCGCGCAGAGGCACCCTTCGGTCTGACCGACAGTTTTGCGCAAGACGAACAGAAGCAAATGCAGTGGCAGGCGTTCGTCAGAAAAAATAAACTCGAAGCGCTCCGCCTGGACGACGTAGTGACGTCACTTCGAGATTTTCTACTTCCAGTCATCTCGGCAGCGAACGCTGACACTGACTATCAACAACACTGGCCAGCCGGCGGCCCTTGGTCATCACTGGCGGATTGATACTGCTCAGAGCCCAACCCATGCCTGCCGCTGATCTCACCAGGGTCAGTCGAGTTAAAGCAACAGAACATCAGCGCTGTACTGGTGGAAATGGGCTTGCCATAACTCAAAACAGCGCTATTTTCTATTCGCTGTTCGCGAACAGCGAATATCAATTTTTATAGAAAGGATTCGAGAGATGGCAGCTATAAACCAGTTTAGTTGGATGACTATCCTGGCAATGAATTAATGCAACATAAATTCCAACAACCCAGAAATTGATAAGACTAAAAGTGCGGAAAACTCAGCAGATTAACTGAGCGGTTCAAGTCTTATTATATCAGTAATATTATAGTGAAAATATTTTTCTTTAAGAATTGACTTGATCCGCAAACTTGTTGAAATACCATAGAATTGGTGGGAATATTGCCGAACGTACCTATACTCTTGATTCTTAGAATAAGCAATGCTTGACGAAATAGCCCCATGAATAGATCAACTTTAATTGACATTCGAATAGAATAATCCATTCACATAGAATTCAAACTAATAATTTGGATTGACGGCGACCGGGAAAAATTACTTGTCAAATGCTGACTTAAAGGAAACTTGGGTGGCTTCTCAAGTACCCAAGACGCGTGAAAATATTCGCACCTATTTGCTGCTGCATTTCCCTAATTTAGGCGCAGATATAGACGACTTAGCTCATGAATCTATCGCCGATATCTTAAGTTATGTTGATAAAAACTCAACGGAGTTACCAAGCGAATGGTATGACCCACCCAATAGCAATATTGGAAGTAAAAGCGAAAGTCATTTTTCTAGACTGGCATACTTAATTGCTAAACGTAGAGCAATTGACTTTCTGAGATCACGTAACCGGTGGATTTCAAACTACGACGTTGAAAACCTTGAGTCCCAGTCAAGCTTATCGAACAACGAGAGACATTTATCAGCAAGTAGAATACTAATCGAAACTGTGAAACTTATAGAATCATTGCCTAAAGAAGACCAAGATCTTCTTCTAACTACAATCGAAGCTAGAAAAGATGACCATCCCTACTCGACGCTTGAACGACAAAGGATTAGTAGATTAAGGAAAAAACTGAGCAAAAAACTTCAATCCATTTTTGGTGACAGTTTTACTCAGATTGTAAAAGAAAAGTACAAACCATGAATTCAATACCTAAGTATTCTGATCCATTTTTACTAATTGTGCATGTTTCAGATATGCATGTCGTATCAAAGGATTACAGCGCTGATGATACGAGGTTAAATAGATTGGGAAGTATTGTCTACAGACATTTTTCCCCTGAGAATCATGATGATGGGATCGCTGAATCAGATCCAAAAGCAATTGAAGAGTTTGAAAAGTTCTTAGACTCTAAGGTTAATGAGTACTTCCCGAATGTTGTCAAGTGGATTGTTGATACCGGGGATATGTCAAACTGGGGCGATGATAACTCCCTAATTCTAGCTCAACAGTCATTGAATAATTTTAGGGACATTATTAGTGCGGACAAGCTGATTCAAATATATGGCAACCATGACTCTTGGCCCGGACAACATCCTTTTGGAACACTACCTTCAACACTTGCCACAAGACGGGAAGTCTTTAGAAATAGTTACTTTAAAACTGAATTCCCAGAAGGCCCCTATATTTTTAGAATTCCAAACTCGAACTCTGAACTTCAGTTATTTAATCTAAACTCGGTAGTCCATCTCCCTTGGCACGAAAATATTGCAGCTTTAGGTAGAGTTGAAGAGGACATGTACTGGAAAAAACACAACGGCAATCCATTGCCTGAAGCTCAACTTACAACTTTACACAACCTAGTACAAAGTTCCCAAGGTAGCGAACTTAACAAGCATATAAGGATAGCGCTAACACATCATCCTGTGCATTTTCCGGCCAAGAAGCCGAGATTTAGCATGAGCTTAGTCAACGACGTTAGAGTGGCAGAGTATTTGTCTGGCGGCATTGGGGGAATTCGAAATCCTCATTTTCAACTAGTACTCAGCGGGCACACACACTCAATATTCCCCCCACTTGGCATGTTGCCTGGGAATGTTTCGAATTGCTTATATCCACCTCTCAAAGAAGGCCAATGTCAATTAGTTATTGGCTCGCTAAGTCAAAGAAATTTTAGCGGTAAAGCAGGCCCTTATGCCCAACAAGCACAATTGTTGGCATTTTACTCTGTTGAAAATTTTCCAGGTACTGTTGCAGTACAACGATTCATTGCGGCTAGAAACAATGGAATTGGAGAATATAAATTCGTACCAATTAATAGCAGTCACGGACAAGTCCTTTACGAGATAATTCACATCTCACCCTGATAATTAATTTGAGTTGGCGCTTCTACAGATTGGATTTGCTGTAAGTCTGTTACTGCTGCGACGGCAGTACTAAAGCAACCTAATATATCGTAACTAGGCAAGTCAGGCCTTTGGGGCAATTCCTTTTTTCTATGCTCGAGTACTGTTGCAACAATGGTGCTTCTATTTACCCTGTTGTTATGCAGTTCTATATACTGATTATTGTATTGATCTAATACAACAATACGCCCATCTCTATTTAAAACATGCTGCAAAGATCTCCTCACATTGCTCAAAATTAGATAGACAACATTATTCTCAAACCCTTCTATTCCTATTGGCCATGAATCCCCGAGAAATGGATAGTTTTTCATCAGCCTTTCACAAATCTCAATAAATTCAGCTTTCAAATTTAAATCATTTGGTACAAGATAATTGTTAATGACCAAAGTATTACCTTGCTTAAAGCTCCTTTGGTTATGGTGAATTGCATTAAGCCAAGCTTTAGCAACTTCGCCAGCGATGTCATCCTTAGAGTGGACAAAGCATTCATATTCATTTTTATTCATGGCCTGAATGCCATCTGCTGATTCAAAAGGGAATACGATTATTAGGTCCTCAAAGATTTCATAAGTTAAATTTGTTGACGCTAACGTCGATGCCAATCCACTTAATATGCTTAAAACCTGATCACCGTCTATTCCATAAACACAAACTGAATCTTGCAAGCTTCGCATAAACTTGAACCTTGCGTGTTCTTCAATCGGGATGAGCGACGAATCCAACCTCAGCTTAGTGGAAGAAGATACTACATCTAGCAACTCATCCAGCCACGTTCTAATTAGGACACTTGCAAATTCAGTACTATAATGAAACACATCTTCATCACTAATTTGCGCATTACTACTTAACGAAGATATTTTTCGCAAGGACAAGGCCAAGTACTCTTCTTCACCTTCTTCGAGATCAATAGGATTTTCTAGAATTTCACTAAGATTTACCCTAGCTATCTCAAATAAGCGAGAGGCTTCTTGTGTAACAAGATCTGTCTCTAACACTTGGCGAATATATGGAACAGCGGAACCATGGCATATACCTACCAAGTCCTGCACGACCTCGCTAGTTTTGCGTACTGCTTCTGGATCATGTCCTTCAGCAGAAGGTATATTTACTAATGTCATAAAAATTCTCCCCGTTAAGAAAAATGCCTTACCCTAGAACTATAATTAATAATCTGCAAACTTAGTTGTCACGAACTAACCTTTCGTACGATAGATATATGAATTTGCCATTTAACTTACTCCTGAAAACCCCTTTTATGGGGCATGGAGTAAGTTAAATGGCAAATTCATATGCCGTAGCCAGGATTATTCCGCTTATAATTCATAAGGTTACGGCTAGCACTTCTACAGCAACTAATACCACGGCAAAAGTGACTTTCCCTAAAAACTACCTGAAAGAAGAACTCAAGACGCCTGCTTCCCCATCAAGGGGACGTTCCTAAAGTAGACATTTGGGCTTGTTGGTAGGGGTTCGGTTTGTCAAGGGCTGACTAAAATAGCTATACACACGTTCAGGAAACACAACAATCAACACAGGGCCAGTACCACCGAGACCTTTCTCATACAATTCAAAAATTTTTACTACCAGTTCAGAGCCTCCCTGCTCCACCAAAATTTATCTGCCAGGACTGCTTGTTTCGCTTATTTTTAGATGTAAAGCGGGTCGATTTTTCGCATACCTATTTTACAAAGGCATCCTGTACCAGGCTCTCAGCCTCGTGAATCTCCTCATCGCGCATCCACGCAAAGTGGCTTTTGCGCTTGTTGGCCGACAAGGTGCCATCGTTTTCTCGAACAACTCTGATAAACAGCTCCATGCTATGCGCGGGCCAATCCAGGAACGCATTCAAGGCTTTTGCAGCACGATCAAAACCTAACAAATAGTCGATTTCTGACTGCAGATCTTCTGCAACGGTTCGTTCTAACGCTTTATAGAGAAATTCCGCCTGGGCTGTCAGATCAGGGTAGCAGAAAAAACCTGAGTCATTTCCAGATGCTGATAGTTCTGGCTGCGTGGGGTCGAAGTCAGTCAATTGATTGACTGGTTTTGAGAATTGCTCCAGTGTCGCAATGTATTCGTCGAGGTTTGACAGGATCACGGCGGATACCGGCAGGACAATACCACGAGGCGTGAAACCGGCTTTTGCCAACACGTCGTGAATCAGATACCGGTGGATTCTCCCGTTACCATCCATAAATGGATGGATGTAGATAAAACCGAAGGCTATTGCTGCCGCCATAATGACCGGGTCAGGGCTGGACAGTATGCGTCCATTACCCAGGTTCTGATATTCGGTTGCCATGGCAAGCAACCCTGCCATCAAACCTGGTACGTCCTGGGGGCGTGGCGGGACAAAATCCACTTGCTGTCGGTATCCTAAATCTTTCCCGAGCCAATTTTGTTGTGTACGCCAGGTGAATTCGTGAAAGCGCGGGTCAACAACCACCTGCTGCAATTTCACCAACCGTTCCATTGTCAAAGGTTCCTGGGTGTCTGCCTGTCGCAATAAATCCGCGAATCGCTGTGCCTTTTGTGGCGTCGGCTTTTCGCGTTCGACTTCAAACGAGGACTGGGTCTCTTTCAGATACAGGTATGCTGCTGCTCGTCGGAGTAGACCCTGGTCGTACCGTTCGAGAGTCATCGCTGTAGTACGGCGCAAATCTGCGCTTATCATCCCTTGCAGATAATTTGTCATGCGCACCAGCGGGCAGAAGTTACGTGTTCCGGGCAGATTGTTCTGGACACGGAACCTACTGTTTTTTTCTCCTTGAGGAAATGCCAGCTGCAGAGCCGGATCGGCGATCTTAACGTAGCTCGCTCGCGATGGAACCGGATCCTGTACCTGTAGTGATTTTCCGGTAAGCCACTCATAGAGAAAACAGGCTGTTCGTGCGTAACGAGATTCCGGACTATTACTGATCCAATCTGTAAGGTCCTGCTCTCCGGTTTTTGCAAATAGTTGCGCCAGTATCTGCAGATTGACCCCTTCGTAGCGAAGAGCAAATTGCAGATGACCCTTCAGGCTGTCTTCCGGTTGGTATTTGGGCTCAAACAGGGCGATATGCTTGCCGCCTTGCTGGCGGATCTCCCGCCCCTTTATATCCGTGGCAATCGAAGCTTCCTGCGCGAGCGGTAAAACCCGCAGGTAGTAGCGATTAACAAGATGGCTGTACCCCAGTGGCGTGGGCATAGTGTTCACATTTTCCTGAATCTGACCGGATTATGAGATAAATGGCCGGAATTGGCAATATTTCCTGATATTTAGCCGCATATCCTGACCTCAACCGAGCAGCGGCCATTTCTCTGATAGCTAACATTTTGACGGCCATACTTCTCAATACCCGGCTGCTTTTCTCAAACCCAGGGTAGTGCAGCACCATCAAACTGAGTGCCAGTAAATGCGGGACTATAGTAAAAAGCACTTACCGCTGCGTCTCAACCCATGCTGACCAGTTCCTGCTGAAAGGCGCGCAGCAAATCCTGGAAGCCTTGCTTGATAAACGCCGTGGAACTCCTTCATCAAGTGGATAGCGTTTTGTCTACGCCAATGCACAAACGAAACTCAGCATCACTTTTACTTGTGCTATATTGCCCGAATAAATGAAAACATCATCCTGCGCCCCATGAAGGCCATCACCGACAATCTCCTTGAAAAACTGGCCGGTCCTGGCGCCTTCAAACGAGGCAAAGCCTACTACGAACAGGGACACGTGGCCGAGTTCAAGCGCCGCGGCAGGACCATCACCGCGCTGGTGGAAGGCACCGAGACCTGGCGTGTCACGTTGCGGCACACCGCCGCCGTCTTCGAAGGCTCCTGCGATTGCCCCGCCTCGGAGAACTTCGACTTCTGCAAACACTGCGTGGCCACGGCCATGGCCTACCGGGACGAGCTCGAGCAGCAGGACCAACTGAAAAAAAGCAGCGGGAAAGACCGGCTGCCCGCCTACCTTCTGACCTGGGAGAAACAGGCCCTGGTGGATCTGACGCTGGAATTATTGGCCTGCGACCGGCCACGACTGAACGCCCTGCGCGTTCAGGCGGACATTGCTGCCGGCTCGTTCGACGATAAGGCCATCAAAAAGCAGATCACCGCAGCCATCCCCTACAACAGGCATCTTTTTCGCTATGCCCAGGTACGCAATTATTTCCAGTCGGTGGAAAGTGTCCTGGAGACTCTCGCACCACAGTTAAAGACGCTCTCGCCCGACAAGGCACTCCAACTGATCGACTACGCCATGGCGCGCATCGAGCGGGCTCTGGAAACCATCGACGACTCCGGCGGCTTTCGGTTTCCTGCGGTGGCATTGCTGACGTCATTGCATCTGGAAACCCTGCAGCGAAGTGACATGTCGCCCGAAAGGCTGGCTGGCTATCTCTATGGGCTTTATACGGAGCCTGTCATCGATCTCTATCCCGCTATTCCGGATGATTACGCGGAAGTGCTGGGCACCGAAGGCCGGAAGCAATTCATCGCCATCATCCGCCGCGAATGGGACAAGCTGCCGCCCCTTGCCAGCGACGACTGGGACCAGAAGTTTGCCTATTGGCGCCTGCAGCAGCCGTTGCTGAAGGAGGCGGAACTAACCGACGACATCGAAGCCCGGATCGCCCTTAAGATAAAAACCGCAACCGGATTCAGAGATTATCTGGAACTTTCAGCGCTGTGCCTGGAAAACGACCAGGCAGACAAGGCGCTGTATTGGCGCCGGAAGGCAGAAAAAGACAGCAACAAACCTTATCACAGCCAGGCGGCGCTGGAGGAAAACCAGATCGCCATCTGGTCCCACGGCGGCGATTACGACGCCGTGCTGAAAACCCGCTGGCGGCAATTCCTCGAAGACCCCAGCCTGCAACGTTACCAGGCCATTGTCAGTGTGCCTGGCGCGGGCAGGGAAAATGCCATCAGAAAAAGTGCGTTAACGAAGCTGCGGGATATTCAATCACAGGCAGCCGATCGTCCGGCAAAGAAACAGGCGGCACTGAATACCGCGGCGGAAATTCATCTATTCTCCGATCAGGCCGAGGAGGCCCTGGCACTTGCCGAGTCGGAGGCGCTTCATCCTGACTTGCTGCTGCACATTGCCCAGGCCAACGACAAATTCCCCGACCGGACACTGCCGCTGTACTTCAGAGTCGCTGCGTTCCATGTCAGGCAGGGCAATAATCAGAGCTATAAAACCGCAATCGACATCCTCAAATCCTGCAGGCAGCATCTGCCGAAAAAATTGTACGGTGCATTCGTTGTCCTGGCCGCGGAAATGCTCGAGAAGTTCAAGCAAAAGCGGAACTTTGCGAAGTGGCTGAGGGAGGCCTTTCCGGATATCAGATGGCCGGAAAAGAAATAATGGGAATGCCCTGATATTTCAGTTTACGATTCCCGGATCAGGAATGTAACGTTTCAACATGCTTGCAAAGGCGGCACGTCCCGCGCCTGACTTAATCAGATCTTCTTTGGCAAACCGGGCTGCTTCTGCGAAGATTGGTTTTGGATTGCGCGCCTTCATGTGAACTTCTGCAACGCGTTCCATATAAACGAAACTCCCTACCGCTTCAGCGACGCTATCACCGCCGGTTAACAAACCGTGATTTCTAAGAATTATCGCGCTGTTCTGACCCAGGGCGGCAGCAATCCGGCGCCCCGCTGCAACACTTTGAACCTGTACTTCTTCGTCTTCCCACAGCGCATGGTCTTCGAAAAAAATACAGGATTCCTGCGAGATCGGCTCTATCCTTCTTGCTTCAGCTGAGAACGGTGTGCCCCAGCCAGTGTGGACGTGAGCTGCGCTGATTAAATCGGGCCGTGCTTCGAGAATAGGATGATGGATAAAGTAGCCAGCAATATTGATAAACCCCTCACCTTCAACAAGCTCACCATTCGGGCCAACTAAAACGAGATCAGATACCATCGCCGCGTGATAAGAAACACCATAGCGTAACATCCAGAAACAATCCGTTCTTTCAGGATCTCGTGCGCTGATGTGACCATCACCCAGGTCGCCCCATCTCTGCGCTGCAAACAATCGATAGCCCAGCGCACAATCACGTTTCCTTCGAGCACGTATTTCTTCGACGGAATATTTGGCTTTACCACTCTGCTGTTGGATTGCTTCTGACATGCTGACTCCTGGATTCAATTCTACGAAATGGGGCAGCCTCACCCATCGCTCAATGAGGCTGAAATGAACTTTACTAAGTTTTCACTGATAGTCAAAACAGGGCGCAGGACAGAAACAGGCTCAATCTGCGCTATACTAATGGGCGACCCCGTCTCCCCTGACAAGACCATGCCTTTGCTTCCCTCCAACAATCATCTGCCGGTTACCGAAGTCCTCGAAGAGTTGAAGTCGACTCTCAACCGCCACCACGAAGCAATTCTGCAGGCGCCGCCCGGCGCCGGAAAAACCACGCTTGTTCCTCTGGCACTGGCAGCTGAACCCTAGCTGGGCAACAGAAAAATCCTGATACTGGAGCCACGCCGCATTGCAACCCGCGCTGCGGCGCACCGGATGGCGGACCTGCTTGGCGAATCGGTGGGCCAGACCGTGGGCTATCGCATGCGCCTTGATACCAGGGTTTCGTCTTCCACAAAAATCGAAGTGATTACAGAAGGCATCCTCACCCGCATGCTTCAGGAGGATCCCTCTCTTGTCGATGTGGGGCTGGTTATTTTCGACGAGTTTCATGAACGTAGCCTGGACGCGGATCTGGCCCTTGCCTTGTGCCTGAAGGGAAGATCGCTGTTCAGAGAGGACGATCCGCTTAAACTGCTTATCATGTCGGCTACGCTGGACAGCCATAAACTGGAAGAACTCACCGGGGCGCCCGTTGTGCGCAGCGAAGGAAAACAATACCCGGTAGACATCGTCTACGGAAAATCCAGCCAGCCGAAAGACTCCATCCAGGACAAGACTGTTACGGCAATATTAGGGGCATTGGCTGACAATCCCGACAGCAGCATTCTGGTATTCCTGCCTGGCCAGGGCGAAATCAGGCGAGTGGAAGACTCGCTTGCCATAGCACTGCAGAGTCGAAGAATCCGCGACGTGCAGCTGCGAGCTCTCTATGGCAACCTTTCCCTGGAAGAACAACAGGCAGCCATCGCTCCGGTAGCAAACCATGGTGAACGCAAAGTCGTGCTTGCAACCAACATAGCGGAAACCAGCCTAACTATCGAAGGTGTGGATGTTGTTATCGACTCTGGTCTGGCCCGGGAACCCGTGTTCGACCCGACATCGGGCATGACCCGTCTGCATACCCGCAGGATTTCCCAGGCATCGAGCACCCAGAGAATGGGTCGCGCCGGGAGATTGCGTCCAGGAAAATGTTATCGTCTCTGGTCAAAAAGCCAGCAGGATCAGATGGCGCCTCATGCAACGCCGGAGATACTGAACGCCGACCTCGCCCCGGTTGCGCTGCAACTTCTGCAATGGGGCATCAATGACCCCGACGAACTCGCCTGGATGGACCCACCCGGTCGCGGTCCCTGGCTGCAGGCAGTATCGTTGCTGATCAAGCTCGGCGCGATAGTCGACACTGATAACGGCCTACGGCTAACCGATCACGGCACTCAGATGGCTGGCCTTGCCGTGCACCCCCGTCTTGCGCACATGCTTATATGCGGTCAATCGATTGGGCGGGCAGACACTGCCAGCCTTCTTGCGAGCATCCTCTCCGATCGCGATCCATTGGGTCGGGACACGCCTGATATGAATGACAGACTCGATATCCTGACGGAACAATCGACATGCCCTAACCAGCACCGTGGCTGGTTTCGTCGTAGCCATCAACTCGCCGAACAATTCAGAGCGCAAATCAACGGCCTGGCAATTGAGCCGGACGCGGGGCAGATAAAGCACGATCAGGTAGCAGGATATCTCATCGCCTGCGCCTACCCTGATCGAATTGCCAGGCGTCGACACGCCGGTGGTTTTCAACTAGCGAACGGCCGGGGGGTAAGCATCGCAGAAAACCATAGTCTTGGCGAATCGAAATGGCTGGCCGTCGCTGAAGCCGGCGGCAGGGCGAAATCAAAAGGCGACACAATTCACTCGGCTGCTGCTTTAGATGCAACCCTGTTTGATTCGTTACTTGCGGACCAGATTACAATCAACACCGTCGTCGAGTGGGACAGTAAAACAAAGCGATTCATTGCCGAAGAAAGACAACAGATCGGCGCACTGGTTCTAAGCCGCAGCCAACTCACTGAGGTTCCGGCTGACGCCAAGCAGGAAGCCCTCATAAAAACTGTTCAAACTTCAGGACTGGAAATCTTACCTTTTACCAGGGAACTTCGACAATGGCAGGCGCGCGTCGAACTGGTCCGGACCACTACTGGAAATACGGACTGGCCTCAGGTGTCCGACGAACATCTGTCAGCTTCCCTGAACGATTGGCTCGGGCCGTATCTCGAACCCATCAACCTGCTAAGCCATTTTAAGAAACTTGATTTGAAGTCAATTCTTACTTCGTTGCTGACATGGGAACAGAATCAACAACTGAACGTTCTGGCGCCGCAACGTCTGCAGGTGCCTTCCGGTTCCAGTTACGCGCTTGATTACACCGCAACACCGCCGGTACTGGCAGTAAAGCTACAGGAAATGTTTGGATGCGTTGATACACCCACTGTCCTCAATGGCCAGGTACCAGTCACTGTCCATCTGCTATCCCCCGCCGGCAGACCAGTACAGGTCACTCAGGATCTGGCCGGCTTCTGGGATACATCCTACCAGGACGTCAGAAAGGAAATGAAGGGGCGCTACCCAAAACATCCGTGGCCGGAAGACCCACGGAATGCCGTGCCAACAGGAAGAGCGAAACCGAGACGAAAGTGAGACTTGGGGACACTAATAGTTTAAAAAGACTTGGGGACACTAATAGTTTAATAGTTTAAGAACCCACAAGAAGAAAGCTCAGGCATTCAACCTGGAAAAAATTATTTAGTCGTTAAGCTATTAAACTATTAGTGTCCCCCATTACTCATGTTCAGTAAACGTGAGAAGGGATATCAAGCGATGGGTTATCAGATTCACTCAATTAGCCGGCACACCAGCCACTAATTGCTGCGTTACCCGGCACGCCGGGTAACCACTGCATCCCCAGAACTGTTCCCCAGCGCGAACACCGCGCTTGACGGTCCTTACCACGAGTTGCTTACCACAGGCAGGACATAACCGGTCCGCACGAGGATTAGATCGAGCCTTTAACTGGGTGACATGCTGCTTATGAGTTACCATTGAGGGTGTGAAGCGGCTGGCTTGAATCCTCTCCACGATTGCACTGATTTCTTCTTCGGAAAAGACCGGCTCCTTGAATGATTGAATGTAATCAATGTATTGGCGCCCATAAGTCACATTTGCAGGCATTTCGGTCTTAAAGTCACAATTACCAACGAAGGCAATCACTGAATGCAATCGATCTGCAGGAATATCCAGGGCTGCCTCCAGTGCCTTCAGGTGTTTATAATTCTGGCGCAGCGGATTCTGGAACCTGAATGGCTTGCGGTAGATCTTCTGAGTCCATTGCGCCTGTTGTTCGCTGCCGAATATCCAACCCCTCATGTTCTTGGTCTCGATCACAAACACCCCATATCGCGACACATAGATATGATCGATCTGAGTGGTACCATCAGGCGTCGGCAGGGTTACGTTATGCAGCGGAATATAGGTATCCCGCGGCAGTCGCATCCGCGCCAACCAGCGGACGAGCAACTCACCCATATAGCCCTTAAACCATGGGCTTCTGATAACAAAAACCAGGAGGCCCATCGGCAGCAGGGTTTTCAAATAGGGAATGACCAGAGTGAGGATGAGAGAAGTGTCCATGCTTCGTGCGTTCGAATTTTCCTGTTAGCGTGGGCTGTTACTATCCCATCAACATAGTGGGGTTTCCGTGAGCCAGCTAACATTCACCCCTTGACGATTCTGCGACACTGCCCCCCTGAGATTTAGCCAGGGTGCATACCCATGAACAAACTTTGGATCAGTGGCGCGATTCTGCTGGCTGTCTATGCCTGGGGCCAGATAACCGCCCCAGGCGTGCCTTTTGACGCCGGCTTGAATGAATTTGCCTCATCGCCCGGCGAGGTTAATTCGTCTGCTACCGACAGCAGCAGAATTCTCGGCGACGCATACAGCCAACGCACCAGCAATCTCCAGGTTGAAGGCAATGGTGTTGTATCGCGGGTGCTGACCGATGACAACAATGGCAGCCGTCATCAGCGTTTCATCCTTACCCTGATGTCCGGGCAGACCCTGTTAGTTGCACACAACATCGACCTGGCACCTCGAGTCGCGTCCATCGCCCCTGGTGATCGGGTGGATTTCTTCGGCGAGTACGAATGGAACGCGCAGGGTGGAGTCATTCACTGGACCCATAAAGATCCTCAGGGACGGCACGTGGCTGGTTGGTTGCGCCACAACGGTCGCACTTACCAGTAATGGGAAAAAGGTGCTCCATTGCCAGGAAACTTGGGGACACTGATAGTTTAATAGTTTAAGAAACCCGCAAGAAGAAAGCTCAGGAATTCAACTTGAAGAAAAAAGATAGTTGTTAAGCTATTAAACTATTAGTGTCCCCCATTAGTGTCCCCATTACTGCTTGATCGTTCCATAAAAGGTTGCTGTCGCTCCCTTTATAGGAACGAAACACTCCAAATAACAGACAGGGCATTGGCCCGGTGCAGCGAGAACTGGAATAGCTCGCCGGGGTGAACCTGTTGATCGTCACTCAGATCGGCAATCAGAAGCACTACCAGCGATATCGACCTGATGATCGTCGGCGATGCGCTATCCTATTCCGAAGTGGTCACGCTGTTAGCTGAAACGGAGACGCAACTCGGCCGCACGATAAACCCAACACTATGCGAGCAGGCTGACTTTGCCCGCAAGCTGGGTGAGGAAAACCCATTTGTAAACAGCGTAGTGGGTCAACCCCTGATTTTACTCGCTGGGTCAAAGGATGACATCGTCAAACCTGGAAAATCTGGTTAAGACGCAACCCTGCCTGCTTCCATTGCCGACTGAACGCTCTACCCCGAAAGCCCGAACCGCTTCCGTAAAAAATGTGCCACACCATCTTCATCATGATGACCAATGACGTCTGTCGCCTGCTCTTTGAGGTCAGCATGCGCGTTGGCGGTGGCATAGGACTCGGTGGCCACGGCGAACATGCTCAGATCGTTTTCCCCGTCACCGAAAACAATGATCTCGTCATAGCCGAATTCGTCGCGCAGGGTAGTGATACCGCTGCCCTTGCTGCCGCGGCTGTGGTGGATATCCATCCAGCGCAGATTCTGTTCCTGAATGGCCGTGCCGGTATAGGCCACCAGATCTTCTTCATCGGCAATCAGGTCGATCACCGATTGCACGGCGCCGGCGGGCCCCATGCCGCTGAGGGCGATGACATGTGCCGTGTCGGGCATATTGCGCAGCGGCTCTACCGGGAGATGCCGTTCGTCCTCGAACAACTGGGCAAGGTTGCCTTCCGCTTCATTTTTGAGGGTGCCGTGATACACAGCGTGACGCCCATCAGTCTCGAGAGTGAAGACAAAGGGCGTGATTTCCTGCAGAGTCATGGCTGCCATCACGTGCCAGACTTCCTGCTGGGTCAACAGGTGCCTGTGGCTGTAGTCCTGCCGCTCAGGGCACCAGATCATTGCGCCGTTTTTAAGGATGTGCGGCAGCGCAAACCGGTGCCGCTCGATAGGCCCCCGCGCTGCCTGCAGCGTCCTGCCGGTTGCCACCGTATAAGGGATGCCCGCTGCACGCATGAGCACCAGGGTTTCGGCGGTGAACGCGGATACCTCTGAGCGGGCGTTCAGCAGAGTGCCGTCCATATCAAAAACAACGAGTCTCATGATGTACTCTTACTGTGAAATTCGGGATCCGGTTCAATCAGGCTGGTGTGCTTGATTTTCTTCAGCTCGCGTTTTTACCGGCCAGCCTGGCTGATGCGGGACAGCAGCAGGTTTATATCCTGCGTCAGGCCCTGGTCATTGCCGGCGAAGCTCAGCGCCCGGCGGGCAACACCCTCGGCATCGTTGTACTGCTCCTGCTGGTAGCGGATAGTGGCCAGCCGATACCACAGATAGGCGTCTCTGGGCGCAATCCGCAGCGCCCGTTCACTGAGCGCGGCCGCCCGCTCCAGGTCACCGGCCGCGATGGCATCGTCTACGGATGCCAGCAGAGTCGATGCCGGCGTCGGCGGCACGGGAGTGCGCCCGGAAACTGCGGAAGGATCCTGTCCCGGTAGCGGCTGATCCTGGACCGGCCCGGGAATTGTTCCTGGCGAGGGTTGCTGCTCGGCAGGGGAAGTTGACTCTCGCAGTACCTCAGGTGAACTGGTGGAGACCGGGGCGACGACGCTCCTGCTGCCCGTGTTGTAGGTGGCGCAAGCCGACAGAATGCTCAAGGACAGCAAGACGGACAGTCGTAACGACATAGTCACAGATTCCTGAAACGATCAAACACGCGCTCGATCAACGATTCGCTGTTCTCGCAATCCACGGGCAGAGTCGGGGCCTGCCCCTCACGAAACGGCAGCATCAGCGGGGACTGGCAGTTGCGAGCCGACTCGGTGCTGGCTGGCTGAGCCGATACACGCTGCCAGGTGATATCCGCCGGTGCCACCAGCTGGCGACGCTCCAGGTCCAGGTTGTTCATGATATCAGTCCACACCCGCAACGCGCCCGAGGAACCGGTCAGCCCGGTTTCCCGGTTGTCGTCATAGCCCAGCCATACCACGCCAACCAGGTCGCCACCGTAGCCGGCAAACCAGCTGTCACGCAAGTCGTTGGTGGTGCCTGTCTTACCAGACAGTGGCAGGTGACGATCCAGTCGGCTGAGCATGTTACGTGCGGTGCCACGCTCAAAGACCCCCTGCATGGCCCATTCGAGCTGGAACATGGAGGCCGGGTCTGCCACTTGCTCGGTCGCGATGCCGTAACGCACCAGGCGCTCCCCGGAACCGGTGGTCACCGCCTCCACAGCCCGCAACGGTGAGCGGAAGCCATTGCTGGCCAGGGTCTGATACATGCCCGCTACCTGCAGCGGCGTCATATTGACCGCCCCCAGCAGCACTGAGGGGTATGGCTGCACGTCACCGTCGAAGCCCAGCCTGCGCAGGGTACTTATCACCCCGGGCACCCCCACCTGCATTCCCAGATCGACGGTGGCCAGGTTCAGCGAGCGCTGCAGCGCATCGTACAGGTAAACATCACCGTGCATCTGGTTGTCGTAGTTCTGCGGCGACCAGATATCGCCGTTGTCCAGTTCGATGCTGACGGGCGAGTCGTCAAGCACGGAGGCCAGGGTGAACTCTCCGCTTTCCAGAGCCGCCAGCGCAACGGCCGGCTTTACCAGCGACCCGATCTGGCGCAGCGCCTGCGTGGCGCGGTTGAAGCCGTTATAACCCGGGCGACGACTGCCGGCTACGGCGCGGATTTCGCCGGTGACGGCGTCGGTGATGACCACGGCCGCTTCCAGCGGCAGGGTCGGTGGCGCGCCGGAGGCCGACGGCACTTCCACGGCAGCCACAGCGTCATCCAGCGTAGCTTCCAGGGTGTTCTGTACCCGCAGATCCAGGGTGGTGAATATGCGCAGCCCTTCGGTCTGCAGGGCCTCGGCGTCATAATCCCTGGCCAGGTCGCTGCGCACCAGTTCCATAAAGGCCGGGTAACCTCTACCGCGCTGGGTGGAACGCTCGGATACCCTTAATGGCGCCCCGCTCGCCTGATCATACCGGGCCTGGGTGATATACCCCTGGCTCAGCATCCGGGCCAGCACGACATTGCGACGCTCCAATGCCCGCTGCGGATTGCGCCGGGGATTGTAATAGGATGCCCCGCGCGGCAGGCCGGCCAGCAGGGCCAGATCATCCAGCGGCAGCTCTGTCAGTGGGCGGCCAAAGTAGTATTCCGCCGCCAGAGAAAACCCGTGAATGGCACGATTGCCGTCCTGGCCGAGGAACACTTCATTGAGGTACGCGGTAAGAATCTCTTCCTTGCTGAAATGTATTTCCAGCGCCAGCGCCATCAGGGCCTCTTCGATTTTGCGGCGAAACGTGCGCTCCTGGGTGAGGTAGAGATTCTTGATCAGTTGTTGCGTCAGCGTGCTGCCACCCTGAACGATGCCGCCCGCGCGGATATTAGTCACAAACGCTCGCGCGATGCCGATGAGATCCACCCCGAAATGGTCATAGAAACGCCGGTCCTCAACGGCCACCACCGCATTGACAAGATCGGGCGGCACAGCGGGTAACGATAAGGGAAGTCGGTCTTCACCCGTATCCGGGTTGATCTGGGCGATTTCTACCGGCTCAAGCCGCATCAGGGGCACGTCCTCGCCATCGGCGATGTTGCTGAGCCGGTAAACACGCCGGCCGAGCACATCGACCTCCACCTGCACACTGGGCTCTGTTCCATCCCAGAAATCGAAGCCGCGGGTCCATAACCGCACAACGCCGTCACCCTGGCTGTATTCACCAGGGCCACTGATCGAGTCAACCAGTCGATACCCGAGTCGCTGCACGGTATCAATCAGGTCATCAGTAGTGACCGGGGCACCGACATACAGTTCAACCGGTCGTGCATACAGGCGGGCAGGCAGCGCCCACTGCAGGGTCTCAAAATCCCGGCGGACTTTGAAATCGATCCACACAAACCAGGCGCTCAGCACCACAGTTCCGACCAGAACAAGGCCACCCAGCAACCTCCCCAGACGGATGGCTGGCCGGCCTGAACCCTTGCCGAATCGATTGCTGGAGGTCTTGCCAAGGTTGGGTACTGTCATGGCTGTGTATTATGAGAGAAAACTCTGGCAACACAAGGCCACGCTAGTACAAATAGTTAACTCCCTGTCTTTCATATTTCATAGAAAAAACGCAGGAAGCCAGAGACAACCCTCTGTTCTCCAGAATGGGCCGCTCGCGCGGGCATCATTGCAACTCGAATGAGGTCACTGCGACCTAACATTCCACCTGACCAGCCGTCGACTCTGCACCCGTAAAATCCCTGCCATCGAGACACAAAAGCCCACGGACGCCAAGGTGTCAGGCGTCAGGCAGATGATCGACCTAATACGTTAATCTGGCAAATTTGGTCTGCGCTATGTGCTGGTGTGAAACCACTGGTCCAATGTTAATATGCCGCGCTGGCAATCACAATTTCAAACAAGAGAACCAATTATGGACATCATGGATATCGCGGTAAAGGCTCTGGGAAGCAGGTTAGGAAATAGCGGGCAGAATGCCGATCTAGTCAAAAGCGTGATAGGCAAGCTGGTTGGATCCGGGGATTCACTCGACCTCAATGGTTTGGTCAATGGATTAAAAGAAAAGGGGCTTGGAAATATTGCCGATTCATGGCTGGGAGACGGAGAGAACGGCGCAATCTCAATAAACCAGGTGAAGGAAGTGCTCGGTGGTGGCCAGGTCGCGGATGCCGCGCAAAGATTGGGAACAGATGAAGGCTCATTACTTGATGGGCTGAAAGAGATATTGCCGGAGATGGTTGATAAGTCCAGCAGAGGTGGATCGCTGCTGGACTCGCTCGGGGGACTTAGCGGTCTTGCCAGGAAATTTCTGTAATCACCCCATTCGGCTCTGACCGGGTGAGCACAGTACCAAAGCCGTCCCTGGCATTGTGAGGCATGTGTGGTTGGTCCAAATTCGGAACTTACATAAAGCTGTCTGAAAACAGGTTATTGGCCCATCCAAACATGCGCTTGAAGTTCTCTCGACTCCAATTCTCTGCCTCACCGATGTTGGTCAGCGTCATTCCACCGGACTCCCGATCATAGGCGAAGTTTGCGGTTAGCCAGGACGCCTCATCATAGGTAATGGGGCTGTAGCAGGCAGAATTCGTGGTGATATTGGCGAGCCGCTCATCTGTGTAGTTTGACCCACCAGTAAAGTCACGCAAGATGGCATCGGCGCATATCTTGGCTTGTGAATTTGCCATGTGGCCAGACTTCGGCTGCTTGGTATTCTGCGCGTCGCCGATGACGTAAACATCCTGCCCGTCAGGTGCAGTGGACTCGTAAGTCACCGGATCGACCATTGCCCAGCCAGTGTTGTCGGTCAGGCCGGACTTTCTCACGAAGCCATGGGCCCGGTGGCGCGGGATCGGGTTTATTACATCACCGGCAAAATCACCGAGGCTGGTTTCAACGATACCCAATTCTGATCTGACCGCCACTATCTCGGCATTCGGGATGTACTCGATGATATTGGCATAGAGGCCGGAAAAAGCTTTTTCAAAAGTATGCTTTTCAGCCTGAATCCACGGATTTTCATCAAGTACGATCACGCGGCTTTCTCCACCGTCAAAGCCATTGCGTTTGAAATGGTCCGCGACCAGGCAGGCACGCTCATAAGGCCCCGGGGGACAGCGATAAGGTGCCTTCGGGACCGTCATCACAAAAGTGGAACCTGCACCGAGGGTTTCAACCATTTTCGCCAGCTTGTTAGTCTGCCCGCCTGCAATCCACGCATGAGGTGTCAGCCTGAAATCAGTCCCTTGCGGTTTCTTGAAAGCGATTCCGGTAGCTATGATTAACTTGTCGTAGTTCTCCCATCCACCTTGATTCAGCCGCACTCTGTGCCCGACGGGATCAATCTCAACCACTCTGTCTTTGACGACTTCCACGCCGTAGTTTTGAGCCAAGAGGTCATGGGAAAACCTTAAATCCGATAGCTTAAGCTGGCGATTAAGTACAAGGTTACTCATCACACAAGAAGTATGTGTGGCCTGAGGGTCGATCAGTCTGACATCGATATTACCGCCGCTCCATTTGCGAAGGTATTTTGCAGCCGTCGATCCCGCGAATCCACCACCGATCACTAACACGCGTGGGTTTGCTGCTGCAGCCCTGGTTGAAGGAATAAGAGTTGACGCACTCACAGCGCCGATTGCTGCCAGTGCCTGTCTGCGGTTCATGTTCATGATTTACACTCCCTGGTAATCTCCTGGCAAACATCCCGTTGCCAGACTTCGAAATAAATATTTATTACACCCTGCATGCTCAGTCTTCAAATTCCGGTGCCTCATCCGCCTTGCCTGCCAGCAATCCGAAGTAGTAAGCAATCCGGTCGATCTGGTCTTCGGTATAGCCAAGTGCCTGATGATCCATGATGGTCTCGGGTCGGTCTTCTGAACGCATATCCATCAGGTCTTCATAGAGATCCTTGTAACTCTCATCTTCGAGTCCCTCAATGCCACCAGCAGATTTCCCATCAGTGCCATGGCACTGGGCACACTGCGAGGCGAGAAGGCGATTAACGGTAAGGTCTTCGGCGTCAGCCGTGCCCGCGCAAAGCAGGCCTGCTATGAAAAAGGTCGGGAATAGAACGCGTGTTAGCTTCATCTGCAATACCTCCCCCTGGTCGGGATTTATGAATTGTGGGCCAGAACCTCTGCCTCTGACATGCGCAGGCAGGATAGCAAGTCCACAGATTATATATGGGTATTGCATCACACTAACTCACAGCAGCGATGAAGAACGATAAAAGGATCGGCAAGCAAAATACCAGCCATCTTGACCGATCGTTTGATTTTTATTCGGAAAGAAACAGAGAGATAGAGCTGACTGTTAATTTGGTTATGCAAGACATGCCGATCTATCTGGCAGAAATTGCGTCCCGGATGAGAACTCCCGTTGCCAGCCTGACAGGTTTTCGACAAAACTGTTGGAGAGCCGCAAATGATCTGAAAGTCCCAACCAGCTGAACACGACGCAAGCTCGAACTGGGCCCGGGATCGCCAGCAGATTATCCAGCAGCCTGGTTCATCTGTAGGCCACCAACCGACCAGACTCTGCCGAGAGAGAATCAACCGATTGGCCGGCCAATGCCCGCGACAGCAACACGCTAGAATTGACAGCGCCCTGGGCAAGCATGCGCTGATAGCGGATACTCGCATTGAAGGTCGATTCATGCAGCAGCAGGGCAGGAGATTCTTTCATTGGTTCTGTAGGTATTCAGAAGAGCAGTAGGCCATCGACAAACTTCACTTGAAGCCAGGCTGGCAGCAGAAGTTGGCATCCCTCGATCATATCCTCCCGATCATACCCAATAGCAGCGGCAATCGATCAGGCGTGTCTTTAGTTAACTTCGTGCTATAAATCAGCCAACTACAGATTGGCAACCTCAGCTTCATCGTAAGCCCTGTCAAAGAAAAACTCTCTGTCTTTAACCAGCAGGTAAACAGTCAGCACACACAGCAGCCCTGTCTGAATGACCTTGCTGTCCGGGTGGGTAGCAAATATCTCGTTGAACACGTTCGCACCCATATGCAGTACTACCGCGACCAGAATATTTCGGTTGGTTTTGTAATAAAGCCAGTTCATGAGCAGTACGAACGGGAACAGGCTCAACAGAAAATTGATGCTGTAGATTGCGCCTTCCAATACCAGATTGCTGTGGTAGTAGCCTTGTATCAGCCCCAGTGGCAGATGCCAGAGTGTCCAGTAGACGCCAAAGATCATCGACGTGGCAAATAACGAGAATTTTTGTCTTAGACAATCGGTGCCATAGGAATGCCAGGCCAGTTCCTCGAGGACTGGTGCAAAGATCAATATGAACCAGACCGGCAGTACGCCGGAAGTGAACGTGGCGTGACCAGTAATCACAAACTGGTTGGCGTCATACCCAAACAAAACCGAAATTGCCATTGCCAACAGAATGCTGACAGGCATCAGAAATACAGCGATCAGCAGATAAATGGCACGTGTTGAGCCAAAATTGAAAACGCGCCCCAATACGTCAGACACTGTCGCGTTGTCTTTCTGTATGTAATACGCTGCTACCAGCAGCGGGCAGCAGAGCCCGGCTATACCGAGTACAGCGATATAGGTTCCGTACTCACCGGCTTTTTCCTGCCAGCTCAGGAAGGCGGCAGTAAGCCAGAAAAGCCAGGGTATGGCGGCACTGAAGAAATAGAAGCGAAACGGGTAACGGTACTTTTCAATCACTACAAACCACCTTTCCACAGGGAATCATTTATTTTTAGTTGACTAAAAGTTTAGTCGCGGCCAGAGGGCTTGTCAATATCTTTTAGTTGGCTATAATATTTATATTTTTAATTCTTATTTTCAATTGGTTACAGGGATTTTCTCAAGCATGATCAAGCTGGGTAAACGCGCTCTTCACAAAGCACAGACCCGACTGGACATACTCAGTGCCGTCTATGAGCTGAGCAGTGAAACTAGTTTCCGGTCTTTGAAAGTGAAATCCATCGCTTCGAGAGCGGCGATTACAGAGATGACTTTTTTCAACTACTTCCAGAAAAAGGAAGACATACTGCGTTACATGATGGGGATCTGGACGCTTGATCTGATGGATTTGCAGCTCAACGCACCCCTCACCGGGGAAGCGGCAATTCGTCGCGTCTTCAGTCACACGGCGGCTCAGGTCGACAGGCATCCTGAGCTGTTTGTCAATTTCATCTCTTACCTGGCCACCAGCGAGATAGCCCCTACCGCAAACGACATCGAGCCGGCAGACAGAACTTTACTGTATCCCGATTCTCCGGCGTTGTATGAAGCAACTATCCCCTCGGGTAACGAGATGCTGTTACAGCATCTGACTGAAATCGACCCTGCCGTCGACCACATGGATACCCTGATCCATCTGGCTTCTTGTTTCTACGGCGATGTGATCATCGCGCACACGGGAAAGC
Organism: Gammaproteobacteria bacterium; assembly: GCA_041395725.1. Lineage (NCBI taxonomy): Bacteria > Pseudomonadati > Pseudomonadota > Gammaproteobacteria > Gammaproteobacteria bacterium. The sequence continues at coordinate 4,918,267 of JAWKZW010000001.1, forward strand.
TGGACTTAAATGTTTTATATTCCAAAAGCTTGGATTTGATTTTCAATGTCATGGATTAAGTTCAGTACCTCAGCGCCCTGGAAGGGACGACCGAACTCTTACCAACAAACCCTTACCAACAAACTCTTAAAAGACAGCGCCCTGCCGAAGCCTCTCCCACCCTCCTCCTCACCTCTTCAATTCAAAAAATGCCCGAATCAACCCCACCACCCGATCAATATCCTCTACACCAACATCCAGATGCGTCACCAGGCGAACTTTCTGCCCGCCAAGAATCCTTACACCCTTCTGAGCCAGGTGCCTGGCCAGTTCCTCGCCAAGTACCTGACTGGGTAATTCGATGAAAACCATATTGGTGCCACTGCTGCGTATCCTGATCTCATCAATCTGCTCAAGTCCTTCGGTCAGCCGTCTGGCGTTAGCATGGTCGACCGGCAGGCGCTCGACATTGTTATCCAGCGCGTAGTCGATAGCGGCGGCCAGAATACCCGCCTGTCGCAAGCCCCCGCCGGCCATCTTGCGCCAGCGCCGGGCCGCCTTAATGAAGGGTGCCGGACCACAGAGTAACGAGCCGACCGGTGCACCAAGCCCCTTGGAACAGCAGATCGAAATGCTGTCGGCGTAAAGCGCGATCTCTGCCACGGTAACACCCAGGCTAGTCGCCGCATTAAATACCCGCGCACCATCCAGATGCAGGGACAGGCCGTGATCGCGCGTGAACTGAAATGCCCTCCCCAGGTAGTCAAGGCTCAATACCTTGCCATTATGGGTGTTCTCCAGCACCAGCAGTTTACTGCGGGCGAAATGGGAGTCGTCCGGCTTGATGCGCGATTTGACCAGTTGCAGGTCCAGGCTGCCATCAGGCTCCACGGAAATCGGTTGCGGTTGTACGCTGCCAAACACCGCACCGCCGCCGGCCTCGTACAGATAGGTGTGATAATCCTGCCCTACGAGGTATTCCTCACCCCGTTGGCAATGAGCTAGCAGGGCAACCAGGTTGCTCTGAGTACCAGACGGTAACAGCAGTGCCGCCTCTTTTCCGGCCAGGGACGCGACTTTCGCTTCCAGCTCATTAACTGTGGGGTCATCGCCGAACACGTCATCGCCGACGGGGGCTGCCGCCATGCGCTCTCGCATCGCCGCACTGGGTTGGGTTACGGTGTCACTCCTTAAATCAATCATCGAGTCTTTTTCCCCTTTGTATTCGGCATTTCAGCAAACAGACATTCAGTAGCCTTTCAATAGCCCATAGATAGTCGTAGATTGCCCATAGACAGACCATGAATAGCACACTGACAACCCACAAACAGAAGGTTATCTGAAACGCAAGCGAGGCGTCCATCTGGCCGTGTCTCTGTTTGAATGTCCTGCCGGACAGAGGTGTTGTTGGTCACGGGTTATTGGCAGCTTTTTGAGCGGGAGGAGATAGGGGGCACACGTTGTGGCTTCGAGCGGCGCGGCCGGCAGTGGGCTCGAAGGTGACGCAATTGGTTGCAAATCGCTGTATACGTAAAGGTGTTAAGGAAGGGCTGTTGCGGCCTTGCAGCAATGCACCAAGATTTGAATCTCGCACTGAGCACCACGCCGGGGGAACCTGATGACGGAGCAATCAAAACGCAGCACCGACTGACCGAGGGAGACCGTTTTTCAGGGCTCCCGACCGAGGGAGGGAACACCGGAGGGGTGCAAGTTGCGAAGGAGCAGGTTCCCCCGGCGTGGTGCGGTCTCTATAAAGAACGCCAACTGAAAACAACCTGAAAAGAACCACAACAAGAACTAAAATAAGAGCTAAAACAGGATCCAGATTACCCCGCCCTGGCACAGTGCAGAATAAACCCCGTGCGGCAGCACAAAGTCAGAGTGAGACAACGCCGACCATTTCAATTGTGCGGAATCAGGCCACTGCCAGCGCTACCTGTGAAGATAGCGCTACGAGCAAGGCACTTGGTGTAATTTGATCAAGATGGGCTCGAGCAACTGCCACACCCCAACCTATAACCCCCTGTATTTTTACTCCAACCCTCTTTATCATCAAACCCTCACCCTGAAACCGTCACCATCATTCAATCCCTACTTCTTCACGCCCTTTGGATAACACCGGTTATGACAAACTACCAAAACGATGACAAAACCCTCACCAGCCGTCGTCGCGCCATCATCGGCCTCGGATCCCTCGCCGCTGCCGGGCTGCTGCCCGGACGCCTGGCCGCCCAGGGTGGTGCAACCGACACTGACGTCCTCATCATCGGTGGTGGCATCGCCGGATCTTCCACGGCCCTGCATCTGGCCGAGCACGGTCGCGATGTGGTTTTGCTGGAACGCGGCGAGATCGCCTCGGAAGCGTCGGGGCAAAACATGGGCGGCGTCGGTGGCAACGGCTGGGGTAACAACCCGGACCTGCTGTCCTACCTGACAGCGGGCGGGGTCGAGATCTTCAAGCGCATGCAGATCGACCTGGGTTATGACATGGAATTTCGCCTGTCCGGCACGCTGACCGGGATTCACAACGAGGCACAGTATGAATACCAGCAGGATCGGGTGGCGGAACTGCGGGCCGGGGGCTACGACGTCGACCTGTTGTCGCCACGGGAGGCCCGCGCGATAGAGCCGGAAGCCAGCGGTGACCTGCTCGGCTATGTGCATGCCCCCCAGCGTGGCCAGGCGGACCCAGTGAAGTCTACCCGCGCTTTCGCGCACGCCGCCCAGGTCGCCGGTGCCACTGTCCTTACCGGGCAGAATGTGGTGACGATAGAAGCCTTGAACTCCGGCTATGCGGTTCGCACCGACACCGCCGAGTACCGCTGCCAGACCCTGGTGCTGGCCACCGGCGCCTGGTGTGGTCCGGTGGGCAGGATGCTGGACCTGAACATACCTATCGTTCCAGTACGCGGACAGATGTGGGCGACCGCGTCCCTGCCCATGCGGGTTTTCAACACCATCGGCTCATCTGAGTCCGCCTATGACTGGAGCCTGGACAACGGCGCCGATAGCGTGACACCACCAAACTGCACACACAGGAATGGCCGCCGTACCACGCGTCATCTGTACGGTCGGCAACGCAGGAACGGGGAGATCATCTTCGGTGGCGATCGCGAAAGTCTGGGCTATGTAACGGGCCCGAATCCCGATGGTATCGAGGTGAACCGCGGTCACGCGGCGGAGGTGATCCCGCTGGTGGCAGGCCTGCCCATCGCCCGCACCTGGTCCGGGCTGATGCCTTTCTCACTGGATGGCGCGCCGCTTATTGGCCGCATCCCTTTGCGCGAGAAGCTGTTTATCGTCAGCGGTCTGGCCTCGTCTGGCTTCGGACGTGGGCCCATGGCCGGTAAACTGGCGGCAGACTATATCCACACCGGCCACATGAGTCCTGTGCTGGCGGAATCCGATCCCGCGCGCCGCGTGACGGAGGCGTAGGCGCAGACCTGAACGTGACCAGAGGAATTGAACCGGGAATCTGCCGACCCAGGCTGTTTAAAGCGCAATAAAAAACCCGGCCACTTTGAAAGTGGCCGGGTTTTTTTTTCACTCGAAGTCTTTCAGACCCGGCTTATTTGACGCCTCGCACGTAGCGCTTGATACCACCAACAGGACCCACTTCGGCACCGAAGATGTTGCCGTGCTTGTCAGCAACGACGCCTTCGGCTGTGCAGGTACCGCGGCAGTCCGGCTGCGGATCGGGAATAAAGAATTCCACTTCACCGGTGATTGCGCTGCCGACGCGGATACCGCGTAACCAGTCGCCATGAGCCGGGTTTACCGAGCCTGATTCGGAATCGGCGGCATACAGCACATCATGCTCATCGATAAACACACCGCTGTTACGGCTGAATTGATACCAGATGTCGATCAGGTTGCCTTGCTGGTCGAAGATCTGAATGCGGTTGTTGCCACGGTCAGCGACGAACAGACGACCCTTGGAATCCATGGCGAGACCGTGAGGCTGGCGGAACTGGCCCGGACCTTCGCCCCATTCCCCCCAGGAGAACAGGTGGTTGCCGTCAGCGTCGAACTTATGCATCCGGTTTACGCTACCCTCGGCACTGGTGTGACCCTCACCAACAAAGATCGAGCCGTCCGGCGCTACCAGTACGTCGTTGGGGGTGTAGAAATATTCTTCGTTCTGCCCACCACCTTTGGTACCCAGCGCCATCAGGTGAATACCGGTCGGGCTGAACTTGTGCACCTGGTGACCGTACGGCTCACCGGTATAGCCTTGCATCTGATCAGTGCCGCGCGCGTCGGCAACCCAGACATTGCCTTCGTGGTCGACTTCGATGCCGTGTGGCCAGGTGATATAGCCGGCACCAAAGCTGCGTACCAGATTACCGTCCTTGTCGAACAGCATGATGGGGTCTACATCAGGATTCTGAATGCAGGCGTTGGCATTGCCGCCACAGCGCTCGGCAACCCAGATGCTTTCGCCATCAGGATGAATCTCCACGGTGCTCGAGGAGCCCCACTCACGCCCTGCTGGCAGCTTGAAAAAACCGGATTGGGTGATGTAAGGATTGGGCAGGTCGTTGACCGGCTCCATATCAGCCTGTGCAAACGCCAGGGCGGGCGCCATGCAGAGTGCCAGGCAGGCTGATCTTATTATTTTCGGGTTATTCATGTCACAACTCTCATTATTTGAAAAATGGCCCTCAAGCATAAACCAGAGGTCGGACCAATTCAATCAGCCCGCGGCCTGGACCCCGGAGCTGTAACAGTTTGTAAAACTTAGCCTGGCGTGTAGGCCTCAAGCCCCGGGTACTGGCGCGGTCTGATGGACGACGAGGATTGACGCCGGAGATGGCTGCAGGGGATGGTTGCCTGAGATACACGCCTGGTACGAGACACGATCCGGACCGCAAGTGACTCTGAATCTCACAATGGCGGCTTGAAGCGCAACCCGCAGCCTTTTAGACGCAACCGCCTCAGGTCACTTTCAGGCGCTGCTGATACCTGGTTGCACGGAATGTCTCATTCTCCACCACTTCTGCCAGCAGGCGTACCGCCTTCTCAATTTCGGCAAAACTTAATAGCAGTGGCGAGAAACCAACCCGTAGCAGGTCCGGGCTACGGAAATCGGCGACAACGCCTGCGTCTACCCAGGCCCGGCAGATGGCATAGGCTTCTGAATGAGCAAACGAAAGCTGACTGCCACGTTTGTCAACCTGCCGGGGTGAAACCAATCGCAACTCTGCCAGCACCGGCTGCTGCTCCACCAGCGCCAGAAAACACTCACCCAGGGCGATGGATTTTTGCCGCAGCAAACCCCTGTCCACATCGGCGAATACATCCAGGGCGGCGTCCAGGGCCGTCAGGGACAGGATCGATGGCGTGCCGGTCAGGAACTGATTGACACCCCCGGCGGGCTCGTAGTCGATAGCAAACTCAAAAGGTGCCTTGTGTCCCATCCAGCCGCATAATGGCTGGGTGAACCTGTCGTGATGCTTGCGATTAACATAGACGAAGGCCGGCGCCCCGGGCCCGCCGTTAAGAAACTTGTAGCCGCAGCCCACCGCGAAGTCGACGTCCCAGCCATCCAGCTGCAGTGGTAATACGCCGGCGCTGTGTGCCAGATCCCAGATCACCAGCGCTCCCCGCTCATGGGCGATACGGGTAAGCCCGGCCATGTCGTGCATGGCACCGTCGCGAAAGTTGACGTGGCTGAGCATCAGCACAGCAACCTCATCATTCAGCGCGTCGACGAGCTGGTCTGCTGCCACCAGTTGCAGTTGGCAACGGGAGGCCCCCAGCAACTGCTGCAGGCCCTGGGCCACATACAGATCGGTGGGAAAATTATCTTTTTGGGACAACACCCGGATTCGGCCTGGTTGCAGTTGCAGGCCGCTGGCCAGCAGTTTGAAGAGGTTCAGCGAGATAGAGTCACAGCAGATCACCTGGCCACCGGCAGCGCCAAGCAAGGGAGCAATCTTCTCCCCTACCCGCTGCGGCAGATCGATCCAGCCGTGTTTGTTCCAGCTGCTGATCAGGTCATCGCCCCATTGGCGGTTCGTTGCCTTGTCCAGGTGTGGCGGTACGCTCTGTGGTAACGCCCCCAGTGAGTTGCCATTCAGGTAGATGACGCCCTCGGGCAGGCTGAACAGCGCACGTTTGTGGGCCAAGCCATCGGTGGCATCCAGCTGACTGATCTGCTCCGGACTCACTTACCACTCACCTGCCAGGATCTGCAACAGATCCTGGAACGCCGAAGTGCCCGGATGCACCCAATCGAAGTGTCCCGCGCCCTCACTGAGACGAGTCTCCGCAGCCGGCAGGCTCGCCTGGGACAGCGCTACGATCTGGTCGACATTACCCTGCAGCAGAATAGTGGCCGGGTGCACGCCGTGGCTGACGGGGTTGGCTTCAGAATAGGCTTCAGTCCGCTGCTCCGGGCTGCCGCCCATGAAGGCCGGCGTTGCCTGCTCACAACTGTTTCCGCCCCGGGCGTAACTGACCACATCGGTAATCGCCGCCAGGCCCACCACCAGGTCGGGCTGCACTGTCAGCAGCTCCTCACGGGCACCGGCCAGCACCGCCAGATGCCCACCGGCGGAATGCCCCAGTAGCGCCACTCTTTCACTATCGACACCGTAGCGGGCCAGTTCGCTCACGTGGTTGATACCGGCGATCACATCCTCAAAGCTGCCGGGCCAGCCGCCACCAGGGTCGCCGGTGCGCCGGTATTCCAGCGCCCAGACCCCATAGCCTTCCGCCGCCAGCGCGGCACTGACCGCCTGGGCATGATCGATCCCGTACTCGTTCAGCCAGCAGCCGCCATGGATGAACACCAGCAGACCGCGGCTATCTCCTTGGTTTTTCCCTTGCGGTAACCACAGCTGCCCGAATTGCAGAGGGTCAGGGCCATAGCTGATCCGGTGATCGCTGTCCCGGTAAGGTAGCGCAAACACGGCATCGAAACTGACGTTCGGAGCCACAGCGGGATACGCTTCCTCAGCGGCTCGGACGGAAACAGACACCAGTAATAAAATCAGGCTGTAAGCAGCGGAAAAATGTAAAATGCGCATTTAGTTAAGCTAGATTAAATTGTTGCATTTCGTGAGCACTATCCATCTAACCGCGCCCTTAGGATTCTTCCCCATATATCTTCATTGGTGATTTCCCAAAGACTATGAAGCATATTTCGGAAATCCGGATTACGCGCGGCTTCACTTTCAATTCGATCTATATAGTCCTTTCCATGTAGCTCGAGCAATTCTTCCATTGGACCTAATGCAAGATTCGCCAGAATTCTTGGGGAAGGTTCTTTAGCTACAATGCTTAATATCGCAGCCCAGCAATCTTCTGGATTATCAGCTTCTAAATCAACAAATTGTTCAACTGCCCAATAAGAAGGGTGGTGTTCATCTGGAGCATCGTTGTTGTCGAATAAGTCAATATACGCTTCAACCCAATTATCAAAATCTGTTTTATTCATTACAAGTTAAGTGACACATTAGTTGTACTATTATTCGACCTCATTGACTTCTCACGCCGCTGCAATGCACTCGATCTCTACACGGGTGTCTCCACCCAAACTGATGCCGACGGCCGTTCGGGCAGGTTTGTTTTCCGGGAAGAATTCGGCGTAAACCTCATTCATGGCACTCCATTCTGCCATGTCGACCAAAAATACCGTACATTTAACCACTCGATCCATCGACGAGCCGAAGCGCTCGAGTGCGTCCTGAATTGATTCCAGAGCGCGTCGTGTTTCGGCCTGCACTCCGGGCTCTCCAGGCCCACCTGTTTTACCGGCTAGGAAGATCAGGCCGCCGTAGCGGACGCCTTCTGAATATGGCGCACGTGGATTCGGATTCATGTATTCCGGCGCAGCGGGCTGCTGGACTGCTTCAGCAGCGAAGGTGATGGATGTCTCGGGCTGATAGGCAAGTAATGCGGTGGAAAGGGCAGCAGCAGCTATGACTCTGAACATGATGTTCCTCCTGGGTTTATTGATTTCTGAGTTTATTGATTTTTGAAGCATTAGACAGTGATGAGAACCAGGTCAGCGGAATGGAAATCGTTCGCCCGCCAACCAAGGTAACGAGCATTTCTGAATCGGTAAATTCCAGTTCGTTGGCTACAGGCTGAACCTCAACTTTTAAAGTACTCATCCCACGCCTCCAATAAAGTTCCTCTGTGCTCTAATATCAGAGACTGCATTTTTCGATTTTCAGTTGCTGAGAACCTGGTGGACTTCGTCAGAGAAACGGGCGATAGCCAAAATTTTCCACACTTCGATCTCACTCAACATGAATGTGTGGTGGTTCCCCAGCTTCGTTACTGTAAAAGAAAACCGGGAAGGACCAACTCTTAAAACCGCCGGCACGCAAAGACTCCGGTATCTCCGGCGTTCATCTACAGGGGGGTACAACCTCCGTTTTGACGGAAGTATCCCACCGAAATAAAGTGATTTCTACTGCCCTTCCCAGTAAAAATAATCGGAAAGACAGAAAAAAGTCTAAGGAGACGCTGATTAACTCCCACAACGCTCTGAGGGAGTTAATCAGAGTCTCCTTAGTTTATGACTGTCAGCTTCTTTCTGCTCTCAATCAAAACGGACCTTGACGTCAGGTAAAATCAAGCCCTTAACAGATACGTATTTAACAGATACGCAAGTTAAACAAGTTCTGCTTCGTGGCAATGCCCTGGGCTTAATCAGGCTCCCTAATTCCTGATGAATTTCTGGACCCGGCGTCCACCGCCCACCTCCGCCGTGTAGACGTTGCCCCGTGAATCTACCGCCACGTTGTGCAAAAACACAAACTGCCCCGCATACCTGCCGATCCGGCCGAAGCTGCTGACTTCCTCCAGAGTCAAACGATCGAACAGGCGAATACGGCCGTTGCCCGCATCGGCGAGATACAGGTATTGCTGTGCGGGGTCAGGTGAAAAAGCAATCGAGAAGGCAGTGCCCAGCAGGCGCGTAGACCGTTCAATGAAAATTTCACGAACGAAGGTGCCATCAAGCTGGAATACCTGCACGCGATTGTTACGCCGGTCTGCAACATAGACCAGCCCATCGGTTGAAACACGGATGCCGTGCACGGTATTAAACTGTTGTGCGCCTTCCCCTTCGTACAGTGGCGTATTCGGCGCCGAGTCGTCAGGCGGATTCCCGTAGGCTCCCCACAACCGCTTGAACTGGCCGTCATTGGCATCAAATACCGCTACGCGGCGATTCACGTATCCGTCGGCAACGAATAGCTCGTTGGTCGCGGGATGCACATACATGTCCGCTGCATTATTGAGGTTCTCGGTGTCCAGGCTGCCTTTACTGGCTCCGCGACTCCCGATTTGCAGAAGGAACGTTCCATTTCTGGAGAACTTGAGTAATTGATTCTCGGTCCGCTCGCGCAGGCGCGGCCCCCCCGCCGATGAGATCCAGACATTGTCGTTTTGATCGATATGGATGCCGTGTTCGTCTGCCGGCCATTCATACCCTTCTCCCGGCCCACCCCAGCCCTGCAGAAATTCGCCCTCCGGTGAGAATTCCAACACTGGCGGTGCGGCCCGGCAACACAACGCCTCAGGATTACCCGCTTGCTCGTCGCTCCCAAGCGACCAGGGCCGTTGGATGATCCACACATGGTCACGTGAATCAACGGCAACACCAGCCACCTGGCCAAGCGCCCATTGCTCCGGCATCTGAGGCCAGAAAGGATCCACCTGGTAGACGGGTCCGACAGCCTGCTGCGCCTCCGAAACCCTCGGCAAGTTTTGTACGATAACCATCATCGCAACGACGATAGTCGCTATTATCCAAAGTCGTCTCATCGGCTTTCCTCGTCTATACCCTGGCCAGCATACAATAACATTTGACGGACCAGATTCTGAAAAGAACTATCTTACGCTAATGCGCCGTGGAACCTACAAACTGAAAATAGTGGGCAATCTTCACCATCGCCAGAGTGTCCATCTCGCAGTAAGCCAACAGTCGCTGCTCCAGCTCCCGCTTCCTCGCCTCTGTCGTTGCGGGCGCAATAAATTCCCGGTATGCCATCTGCGCCTCTGTGCCGTTGCGCACGCCAACCAGCTGGTTGTAGTCCAGCTCCGGGGCAATGGTCGGCATAACGGTCTTGATCGACCAGCGGCCTTGCATGGCCGGGTGGTAGTAATATTGTTTGGCCACTTTCTGTAAATCGAAAAGACGGTCCAGCAAGGGTGCCAGCTGGTCCGCCAGATCCGGATAGCGCCGCATCAGGGCCGCGATGACGGTTCGCTCGTAGTTGCTGTACATGAAAATCGTGCCATACCCGCCCAGCATTCCCAGCAGCTGCTCGGCAAAGGCCCGCATGGGCGGTGCGCCGCTGACGTCCAGAAAGTCCTTATGCTCCAGCTCGCCAGGCTGTCGCTCGATATGGCAGGACCACTGGAACGGCAATGGCTCGAAGGGCCTGGTCTGCAGCCAGATGGGCACGGCGAAACCGATGGTCTCGAAATCCAGGTAATAACGTGGGTAAGGCAGGTTCGCCAGTATCTGTTTGGCATTCGGGTCCAGGAACACCTGGCCGCTTTTGACGACATCCCGAACTCGCAGCTGCAAGGGCTTGCTCAGCACGCCATCAGGTATGTCGCGAATGTCTATTATGCCCTGCTCTCGGATTTCGCCTATCACCCTTCCCCCGCCCGGCAGAGTCTCCACCGGATACTCGGGTACCCGCTGCCAGCAATGGTCCATGAACGGGCAATCAAACGGCTCAACACACTGTAAACCGGGCTTGATATCCGGCATCGGCCCGAGCAGGGTTTGCCGGGCACCTGCTACCCAGTCAGGAACCAGTGGCTGCAGATCCGCCACCTGCCCGGTGATGTCCTGGCAGGCGATGAGGCCGTCGTATACCCCCTCCTCCTCGTAACGGAAGGACGTGTCGATATGGGCCAGCTCGACTTGAGCCGGTGCATAGCCGGCCTGAACCATCACCCAGGCCTGCACCGCACAGTCGGGAACGTGATAGGCCTTCAGCTTCGCCGCTGACTTCACTTCACGCAGCAGCAGCCCGTTTTCGCCAGGCAAAACGATGTCAGCCCGAATCAACACGTCCTGAACCCTGAAAGTCGCCTCAAACAACGGCACAGGATGCGGCCCGGCCAGCAACTCTCGAGTTTGCCGCTCTGCCATCTCGAGCCCGAGGGTTTCATCACCACCGATCAGGATGCCACCAGGGAGCAGAGCGCGGGCCGCCACCCCTACCTCATGCCCCTGGGCGAACCAGTACTGCCTCTGCTCATCTTTGGCGGCCAGCTCCGGCTGAAACACTTCCAGGTAGAGGCGCTTGGGGCACTGTTTCCAGGCCAGTATCCTGCCCTTGGAAAGTCGTGCTGAATAAAGTGCCATTTTTATAACCCTCGGCTACAACTCAACAGCAGCGAGTGAAATTGAATCAATAAGCGCGCCAGCCCCCTATGGGTAGGCCCCCTTTGGGTAGATGGGCATGGCATCAACCTATCTCTCTAACCCTAAGATGTCGTCTGCATTTTCTCCAGTATGTTGTCAGGTAGGCCAATAGCCCTAATAAACCCGCTGAACTGGCAGGTCAGGTATTCCTGTTAAGGCAACTCACCTGGATAGCCTTCTTGAAAAAACCCTTGGCAACCCCCATATAAGCTATTGATAGACAGTTTCGTCTATTCCTACAAAAAGGCTGAACACCATGCCATCTCCAGATAACGATGATTCTGGAGGCTCCTGGGGGTCCCAGACTCCAGCACCACCCGATATTACCTTGCTAATCAGGCGCAAATTGCTATCCCTGAAACAACTAACCCCCGGCGCTAGCCCAATCCGGGCAGCTGCCCTGTTCATCCTGATTGCTGTCGCGCTGGCAGCCTGGTCTGCTTACTATACAGTGCCGAGTGATTCTGTGGGAGTTGTACAGCGTTTTGGCATGTATCTGAAAGAAGTGCCGCCAGGGCTGCACTTCAAACTCCCGTTCGGCGTTGATAACGCGACAATCGTGCCGGTTGAGAGACAGCTGAAGCAGGAATTCGGCTTTGCCACACCGGGCGCTCGCGACCCCAACCAGGGCGCACGCGACGACGAGAGAGAAACCCAGATGGTCACAGGCGACCTCAATGCCGCTTTAGTGGAATGGGTAGTTCAGTATCGCATTTCAGATCCGGTGAAGTTTCTGTTCGAAGTTCGCGAACCCGGTGAAACACTGCGTTATGTCTCGGAATCGGTAATGCGTGAAGTGGTCGGCGATAGAACCGTGGATGAAGTTATTACTATTGGCCGGCAGGAGATCGAGGTGGAAGCATTGATCAAAATGCAGGAACTGTCCACCAAGTACGTGATGGGAATCAGAATTGATCAGGTACAGCTGAAGAACATAAACCCACCCAAACCTGTGCAGGAGTCCTTCAACGAAGTGAACCAAGCGCAACAATCAAAGGAAAAGCTGATTAATGAGGCGCGGCGGGAATACAACCGGGTGATTCCGCTGGCCGAAGGCGAAAAAGATCAACGCATCCGTGAGGCGGATGGTTATCGTCTTAAGCGTATCAATGAAGCAGAAGGTGACGTGGCGCGATTCAATGCGTTGTTCGCTGAGTACCGCAAAGCCCCGGAGGTTACCCGCCGTCGCATCTACATTGAGACAATGCAAAATGTCCTGCCAAAAATACAATCCAAGGTCCTGCTGGATGATGCCATGCAAGGCCTTTTACCTCTGCTCAACCTTAATGGACAAAATGGACCGCATCTATGAAAACCTATACCTGGTTTGCTGCGGCGCTGCTGGCGCTGGCAGGCGGATATGTACTGATAAGTTCCATTTATACCGTTGATGAAGTCGAGCAGGTTATCGTAACCCAATTCGGTAAACCAGTGGGTGAACCAGTCACTGAAGCTGGCCTCAAGTTCAAAATCCCATTTGTTCAGGAAGTCAATCCTATCGATAAGCGGGTATTGGAGTGGGATGGCGCCCCTTCTGACATGCCCACCAAAGACAAACTGTATATTTCGGTGGATTTGTTTGCCCGCTGGCGGATAGTTGATCCCTTACAGTATTTTTTACGCCTGCGTGATGAGCGCAGCGCCCAGTCACGGCTGGACGACATCCTTGGCAGCGAAACCCGAAACGCCGTGGCCAAGCACGAACTGATTGAAATTATCCGCACGACGAAAGACCGCCTGCCGCTCATTGACTCAACAGCTTCAGATGAATCTGTCGCACCTTCAGCGAATCAAGGTGCCAATATTGGCGCATTGGTTCCCATTGAGAAAGGGCGACAATTGGTTGAACAGGAGATATTTACTGCCGCCGCTGAGAAGGTTGCTGTGTTTGGCATTGAACTACTCGACATCAGGTTCAAACGTATCAACTACAACGAAAGCGTCCGACCTAAAATCTATGATCGGATGATCAGCGAGCGCAGACAGATTGCCGAACGGTATTTGTCCGAAGGCAATGGTGAGGCCGCAAGAATACTGGGAAACCGGGTACGGGATCTGAACAAAATCCAATCCGAAGCCTACCGGCAGGTCGAAGAGATACGAGGTCTGGCGGATGCCAAGGCAACAGAAATTTACGCCAGCGCATACAATAAAAGCCCGCAGGCTGTAGAGTTTTTTGAATTCACCCGCACCATGGCAGCCTATCCTTCTATCATAGGCGAAAGCACCACTATCGTACTCTCTACAGACAGTGATCTTTTCAAATTCCTTAAAGGCATGACCGCCAACACTGAATCCGCTGGCCCATGATGAATCCAGATTACATGTAGAAAAGTAAAAAGCAGGTTAGACTCAAAGAAGAAAAAAGAAGAGAAGAGACGAGGGAAGAAAAGAAATGAGAAGAAAAGAAGAGTCGCCTGGTGACAGCAAGACAACGATTAACCCTTGAGGACCGCTATGAAGATTCGGATCGGCTATGAAATGGTTTACAGTTGCACCCAGGCCACGGCCATGATTCTTACGCTAAATGTACATTCGTCTCGGGCAGCCTATCTTCTTTCGCCGGATCAGATCATGACTGATCCGCCTATACCCATGAGCGCGTACCGCGACCTCTATGGTAACTGGGTAACCAGACTCATGCTGCCGGCAGGCGACACCACGATTTCCAACGACGCGGTGATCTATGATGATGGCGAACCTGACAAAATCTCTCCCGCCGCAAAACAATACCCGGTACAGACTCTGCCCGAAGAAACCCTGGTCTATCTGCTGGGAAGTCGGTATTGCGAGACCGACATTTTGTCTAATGAAGCCTGGCGTCTGTTTGGAAACGGCCCCACAGGCTGGCAACGGGTACAGGCAATCTGTGACTTCGTACATAACCATATTGAGTTTGGTTACGAACACGCCAGTAACACTATGACCGCAGCGCAGGTCTATGCGAGCAGGAAGGGTGTGTGTCGTGACTACACTCACCTGGCAGTCACCTTTTGTCGCTGCATGAACATTCCGGCGCGCTATTGCATGGGCTACCTGAGCGATATTGGTCAGCCGCCACCCTATGGCGAGATGGACTTTGCTGCCTGGTTCGAAGCCTATCTGGATGGTGAGTGGCATGTTTTTGATCCGCGCAACAATAAACGCCTGATCGGTCGCATCCTTATCGCTCAAGGTCGTGATGCCACTGATGTTTCCCTCAGCAATAGCTTTGGTGACACACTACTGAAGAGCTTTCTGGTCCGGGCTGATGAACTTCCCGAGACCTGATGGCAGGATCGCAATCCTTATTGGCTTTGGCGGAACCCGGACCCTTCGAACTCGTCAACCCCAACGGTCAGGGCAATCTCGTCCTGGTCTGTGACCACGCATCGAATCGCGTTCCTGCCAGTCTTGGCGATCTGGGATTGTCCAGTCAACAACTCGCCAGCCATATTGGGTGGGACCCGGGGGCTGCCCTGTTTGCGCGCCAGCTGTCAGCCAGGTTCGACGCGCCGCTATTTCTCAGCAATTACTCACGCCTGGTCATCGATTGCAATCGCTGGCCATCAGACCCGGAATCGATTCCAGAATCCGGTGCGGGCATTATCATACCCGGTAACTGCAATCTGACTGAGCAGGAAGCCGCATACCGACGTCAGGCCTTGTTTGAACCCTACCAGGCAGCCATTGCCTCCAGATTAAGTCAATCGGCGGGGCAGACTCGTCTGCTGCTGAGCATTCACAGCTTCACCCCCTCCCTTTCTGGCATAGACCGCCCCTGGCCGATTGGTGTCTGTTACCGCCGCGATGCCGCACTGGGAAGACGCTGGGTCAAGGTCTTGAAAAACCTGCTTGGTTCCAGGCCGGAAAACAAGGCACAGCACGGTACTGCCGGCCCGGTAGGGGACAACGAACCCTATGAGATCGAGATCGACTGTGACTATACAATTCCGGTCCAGGGCGAGAACAGAGGCATCCCCAGCATCATGCTGGAGCTTCGCCAGGATCAGATAACTGATGAGCAGGGTATCCAGCAATGGTCCGACATTATCACTGAATCCTGGTTAGCGTTAGCTGGCCAATAGCCTTCGTCCGGATTGCGCCCCCCCTTATACATAAGGAACCTCTGCAGTAATTCGCCAGTGGTTCCATAACATTTTGACAAGAGGCTCCGTGGACTGGTGTGATCTCGTTACCGACGGTACTTCGGTCATTTTGGATGCAGACAAAGGCTCAGTAACACTGAGACCTTCCCCACGCCAACCACAACGCTTTCAGTATAAAGTCTGCCACCGTGCAAAAGGTCACAGAGTTACCCTAACGTTGCAGGATATCGGCGCGGACAAACCGCTAGCATTTTTGTGTTTTCTGGCAGAATCAACCCCGGCCTCAGGTCGGCGGCGCATTCGCCTGCTGCAGGAACCTAATCCAAATCCTGCCCTTATCGTATTACTCTGGGTAGAACAAATTTCTTTCGCAATACACAGCGGATTTTAAACATGTATCGAAATAAACCAGGGCGCCTGACAGCTATTATCACTGTTATTTTCTTCTCTGCTACGGCGAATGCAGAGGTCTACTTTTGCGAGGACAGGGCGGGAGTCTCTATCGATCAGTATGGAGTGGCCACCTCTGACGATGAGAGCAATGATTTCGAGCAACAGAACTGGGTGGTTGATACCGACAAGGGATGGCGCCGCTCTGACCTACCGGGCTTCAGCGGCGCCTGCCAGACAAATAGGGGTTATGTCGTGTGCAGGGCGACTGATATTATTTTTGGCGAAGCGACGCTATCCATTCATCCCGATGGCTCAAACTTCAGCCTTGTGTACGTTGACTACGGATTGGGGGCGTTAGCTTTTGTCGGGAAGTGCACCAAACCGCAGGCAAATTCTGGCTAGGTCACCCAATGCGTCGGCCATTCGACCAGTTTGCCGTCGAGACACATTGCAGCAAGCCTCTCTTCCATCCGGCGTTTTAACAGTTCAGCCCCGGGTCATGGGCAGGTTTTCCAGCAGTAACCGAACATGCAGCTGAAGCTCTGAAAGCTGCTGCGGGTTCAGATCAAACTGGCTAAGTGCCCGGGTTGCGCTTTCGAAATCCTTTTGCGTAGTCGGGTCTGGCATCCCATAGAACGTCAGCAAGCTCTGCTCTGCTCGCCCCAGGAGCGACACCGTCTTCTCATCGGCATCGATAGCCATAATCCGCAGAAGGTCCTGAATATTAGCCCTGGCGCTGCTGCTGACTGCCTGGCTGCGAAGAAAGTCAGCAATGATGAACTCGTATTCCCCGGCAGTCTGCTGTAACTGTTCGGCCTGTGCCAGCAGCTCCCTGCGCTGCTCCAGCTCCAGGTTCGCCGGTGGGAACGACAGGGCCCGCGCATGACGCAGCATCTCAATGTGCTCGTACTGTACAAAATCATAATGGGCAACCTGACCCGAACGGACACGCTGCATCTCGGCGGCAATGCGTGTCGGTGCGGTGACCGCGCGATCCAGGGCCTCGGCGTAGGCCTGCTGATGCTGCCTGGCCAGCACGGTCGGGTCCGGCAGAGTGACCAGCACCGGGGCATCATCCTGAGTTACACCCGAACCCCGGTGGCTGACACTGCAGTCCATGGTGGCTGAATAAGTCCCGCTCACGGCACAGTCGCCAATCAGGCTCTGACTGTCGCCCAGCGAGCGCAGGAAGGCGGCGATCTCATCGATATCGCTATTATCCAGGTAACGGCCCAGTTGGTGGCGGGCCATCTGGTCCACCGCCTGTTGCAGAGAAGTGATGCTGCCGTCATGAAACCAGGGGCCGGTGGCGGCCACGTTGTGCAGAGTCGGCACCTTGAAAACGTGACGGTCCTGCTCGCGACCGGAGCGCCCGAACAACCCGTCGTCCGCTTCGAGTGCCGGCCTGTCGTCCCCGTACCAGGTTTCTGCCACGCCCAGTTGCTGGTAAGAATTACCTCCCAGATTGACCCCGTTATGACAGCTGGCACAACCCACTTCCACGAAGCGCTGCTGACCCCGGCGGGCCTTGGCGTTCAGTGGCTCATGCTGCGCATCGAACTGGCTCAGAAAAGGCGAATCCAGCCCGGTAAAGTTTATGATTTCGTAGTAGGCGATGGCATCGCCCAGGTTCGCCGCGGTAACACCGTCGGGATAGAGCCGGTCGAAAGCACGCTTGTATTCTGGAATGCTTTCCAGCATGCCGATCAGGGTGTCGAGATCATGGCCAAGCTCTATCGGATTCTCGATCGGACCCAGCGCCTGTTCCTGCAGGGTAAGCGCCCGGCCATCCCAGAACTGGCGGAAATTCAGCGCGGCATTGAAGATGGTAGGCGCGTTCAGCTCACCCATGGCGCGACCAATACCGAACGACACCGGACTGCGGTCCACCCCGCCCAGCAGCGCGATATGGCAGGAAGCACAGGACAACGAGCCATCCCGGGACAGGCGCCCGTCATTAAACAGCTCGGTGCCCAGCTGCAGCTTCTCCTCGTTGAGAGAATCCATGTCGATATCGGGAATGACCCGGAAGATGTCATTGGCCGAGGGATGCTCCACATCGCCCCGGATCAGCGCCGCCTCGCCTCTGGCGTTGGTGAATGCCAGCCAGGCATTTTCGATTGCAGCTTTGCTTTCTACAACGCCGGCATTTTTGATCACGCCGTCGCTTTCGCCTGTCCTTGCGCTTTCCCTGTCATTCGTCCCCGGGACAGCGACATCGGCACTGGTCAGGACTGGTTGAACAGCCACTGCCAGAAACACTGCGAGGAAAACGTTTTTCATGGTTGCGCTCCGTAATCCGAACCGTGGTCATGATAGTTAAAAAAGGGCCTGGTGTCAGTACGGCTTTTGAGCAGCTGAACCCCGTGTTTGACAGGGGAAAAGCATTCCAACCCGGGTTCCAACCGGCCAACCAGGCCGTTATTGGCCAGATCTAATTTATTCTCAGCCGCGATCACCCCAGCTGACCCTGCGTGAGGGCACCACTGTCAAGCAGGTTTGTAATCAGCGTGCTCAGAACTTCTCTGGACGGAGCCTGTGCAACAAAGGTAGCGTGTTTTTGTCCAGCCAGAACTGATCCAGGTCAGAAACAGATTTCTTCAGCGGCAAAGGCAGGCATATGGAAGCTGGGTGCGGTAAAACCGCATCAAGAGCACCCACACCACGTTCTTACAATGAATTTCAGGCAGGTTGTTATCGAAATTCCCTCTATTCCCTCAAGCACTGGCAATAGCGAGGGATACATCACCCCACAAACACCAGATACGGCATCAAAGCCCGGCTGAAATCCATCAGAAAACGGAAAATCGGCACGCCAATCAGGCTCAGCAGTATCAAAGCCAGGAACAGCTGCGCGCCGTAGCGGCCGTTGTAGTAATCGTAACGCTGACGCAGGCCCTGGGGCAGCGCCCAGGACATGATGTAGTGCCCGTCGAGGGGGCCGAAAGGAATCAGGTTAAACAGCATCAGCAGCAGGTTGATCTGCGCCATCAGAGACAGAAACAGATTCTGCTGTCCGGTCAATGCCGTGCCGTTCAGATAAAAATACTGCAGCGTGTTAATGGCCAGAACCGCCAGCAACAGATTCATCAGCGGCCCCGCCGCGGCAACTGCGGCATTTCCCCAGCCGTACCTGATTTTACGTGGGTTGGTCGGCACCGGCCGGGCATAGCCAAAGCCCACCAGCACCACCATCAGCAGGCCCATGGGATCGATATGGGCGACGGGGTTCAGTGTCAGGCGCCCCATTTTCTGCGCCGTATCATCGCCCAGCATCCTGGCGCTGGCGGCGTGACCGAATTCATGCAGAGTCAGCGAGAAGATGATCGCCACCAGGATGGTGATAAAAATCAGGTATTGGCCCGACAATAATAATTGCAACATGGTAATTGACTACCTGGGAAGTGATTGCCGCAGAGCGTGCAGGCGCTCAATTGAGACTGGGATAACTGGGATAACTGGGATAACTGGGATAAAGATACAGCAATTGACGCTGAAAAGCCTGGCCAGACAATCAACGCAACCGCCGCGCCCGCACCTCTCGCCCCTTGACCTTACCCTCAGCGAAAACCGTCAGCGCCGTTTTAGCCGCCTGCTGCTCGACAGCCACATAGGCGACCTTGTCGAACAGGGTAATCTTGCCGATCTGCGCGCCGGTCAGCCTGCCACCGGCGGTCAACGCACCCAGCAGGTCACCTGCCCGGATCTTATCCCTGCGGCCAACGTTCACCTGCAGGGTAACCATGGGCGGGTACAGCTTGAAATCTGGCGGCACAGTCAGATCGGCGGCACTGGCCAGCGTCGCGGCGGCACCCTGGAACTCTTCGATGGCGTGCAGGTACCGACTCTCCCGATTGCTAAACAGGCTGACCGCCAGCCCCTTGCTGCCGGCCCGGGCGGTGCGCCCGATGCGGTGGGTGTGTACTTCAGGATCCCGGGCCAGCTCGAAGTTGATAACCGCCGCCAGCTCCTTGACATCGAGCCCGCGGGCAGCGACATCCGTTGCCACCAGGATCGAACTGCTTTTGCCCGCGAACTGAGTCAGCACCTGGTCACGCTCCGCCTGCTCGAGATCACCGTGCAGGGCCAGCGCATGCAGATCCTGCTCGCGCAGCGCACTTACCAGCTGCTGGCACCTTTCCCGGGTATTACAGAACACCAGGCTCGATTCCGGCCGATAATGGGCAATGACCCTGAACAGCACTGCAATCCGGTCACCCTCCTCCACCTGGAAAAACACCTGTTCGATATCCGGCCCGCTGTGACTGCTGGCAACGCGGATATCGACCGGGTCACGCTGCACACTGCGACTGATCTGCCTGATGCCATCGGGATAGGTCGCCGAGAACAGCAGTGTCTGCCGGGCTGCAGGCGTTGCGCCGATGATGTTGAGAATATCGTCATGAAACCCCATATCCAGCATGCGGTCGGCCTCATCCAGAACCAGAGTCTCCACGGTGTCGAGGTGCAGAGTCTTTTTCTCCAGATGCTTCAGGATGCGACCCGGTGTACCGACGACAATGTGCGGGGCGCGCCGCAGGGAAGTCAGTTGTGGACCCATCGGTTTACCACCGCAGAGGGTGAGCACCTTGACATTGGGAATGGCGCTGGCCAGCCGGCGGATCTCCGTCGCCACCTGATCGGCCAGTTCCCGGGTAGGCGTTAATACCAGCGCCTGAGTGCAATAGGATTGTACCGCCAATCGGTTCAGCAGGCCGATAGCAAACGCCGCCGTCTTGCCGCTACCGGTCATGGCCTGGGCGATCAGGTCCTTGCCTGCCAGCAACGGGGGCAGCGCCTGGGCCTGGACTGCCGTCATTGACTCGTAGTCGAGGCTTCTGATGCTGGCCTGTAATTCGTCGCGCAGGGGAAGTGTCGTGAATGCCAGGGTAGTCATTGCCTTGGGAACCTCTGATTAATTATGGAAACGCTCTGCGGGAGTCTGTCGGGCGTTACTGCAAGGCGTCGTGCGCAGGGAATGGCGCGGCCCCTGCCTAGGTCGACAACGCCGCAGTGGTGCCCGAAGGGGCCTTCAGGCGGGCCACTCCGTTCGTTGCCTGGCCTTTAAATGCGGGGCGCGCATCATAGCAGAGTTTTCAAACCCATCGCGAGGGATTCCGGGCATGGCTCCGAATGCTGACCCGCAGAGCCTTCATCCGCTCAGCCCTGCCATTGCTTGCCCGGCCCGTTTACTGCAAGCTGGAGCCTGTTATGGAATCCGCTCAACTGACAGCGCCGATCCTGCCAGGAAAGCCGTGCTACAAGCAACCGGAATCCCCCACGAGCCTCAGCAGAAGAAACCCCAGCATGGCACTGAAACCGACTATCTATAAGTTCAGCGTCGCTCTGAGCGACATCGACCGCGACGTGTATGAGAGTCTCAACCTGACCCTCGCCCGCCATCCCTCTGAGACCATGGAACGCATGCTGGTAAGATTGCTGGCTTTCTGCTTCAACACCCGGGAGCGACTGGAGTTCTGCAAGGGCATCAGTGATCCTGAAGAACCGGATCTGTGGCAACGCGGTCTGGATGGTAACCTGGAGCTGTGGATCGACGTGGGCGAACCAGCAGTCGAGCGGATCAAGAAAGCCACCCGGGTGGCGTCATTGGTAAAGGTCTACAGCTTTAACAGCAAAGCCGACACTTGGTGGGGGCTGAATCGCGACGCCCTGGTGGCGTTGCCTGCAGAGATTTTCCAGTTTCAATGGAATGAAATAAAGAACCTGGCGGACCGGATTGACCGCACCATGGAGCTGTCCGTGACCATCAGCGAGGCTTCCGCCTACGTGGCCACTGCCAGGGGTGAGTGTGAAGTTGCCCTGCTACGACACCACTGAATTGCCGCTGAGGCGGCCGGGCAACCGCAGACTGATTACCAGAGCGTTGTGGTAATCAGTCAAGATTCCCTAGAATAGACGGTCAGCAGGCTGTTCCAACACCACCGTCGTTAATCGCAAACCTCAGGAGCATGCACATGATTTCCGTATCAAGCAGGAAAGTCAGATTGCCTGGACAGATCCTTGTGGGGATCCTGGTGTTGTGTTTCAGCCTGGGTTACTTGCAAACATTTGCCCAGGCAGCACCTGCAACCGCGCTTGCTGTACCAGAGTCGACTCTACTCGCACCACGTGCCACGGAAGCTTTCTACCTCGACAGACAGCCCGGGCCTGCCTGGCAGGATGACGATCTGTTTGACCAGTTACTGACCGCCCTGGAAGGGTTGCGTGACCACGGGCTGGACCCGGAGCACTACCACCTGGCGACACTCCGAGACCTTCGCAACGATAGGGCTAGGCGGGACCGGTACGCTACCGACGCCTGGTTTTCTGCGGCCGCGCACATGCTGTACGGCAAGCTGGATCCGGTGACCGTCGAGCCCGACTGGACTGCCGGGAGCAGGGAGGCAGACCTCAATGACAGCCTGCTCCAGGCCCTTGCAGCCGGTGAAATTGCGGCAAGCCTGACCCAGTTCGCGCCGCGACAGCCGCAATACACGAGCCTGGTCGAGCACTACCGCCAGCTCAGGCAGAGGGAGCTTGAACCCATCAACACGGTACCTGCAGGGCCGACACTGCGCAGTGGTGATTACGATGACCGCGTTACGGTATTACAACAGCACCTTGATCGGTTGGGCACTCTGGATGAGGACTACCAGCCGGGTCTGATGGACGCCGCGACGGTTGAGGCAGTAAAAATATTCCAGGCCCAGAATGATCTGGAGCCCGATGGTCTGGTGGGGCCGGCAACGTTATCTGCGCTGAATTTCGGCCCCCAGCAGAAGCTGGACAAACTGCGGGTAAACCTGGAGCGCTGGCGCTGGCTGCCCGAAGAACTCGGGCAACGGCACATCCGGGTCAATATTGCCGGTTTTACCGTCACCACCTGGGAGAACGGCTCACTACTGCGGACTCACCTGGCGGTGGTGGGAAAAGATTATCGCAAAACACCGGTCTTCTCGGATCAGATCGAATACCTGATATTCAACCCCTGGTGGGAAGTTCCCTACTCGATCGCCAGAATCGACAAACTGCCACTTTTTCGTCAGGAGCCGGAACTAATCCGGGAACTGGGATTCGAAGTACTGGACCGTAACGGTAAGGCCCTTGAGCCTGACACGATTGACTGGAACAGTGTTTCCCAGGCCAATTTTCCCTATCGGCTCCGTCAGGCACCGGGCGAGGAAAATGCCCTGGGACAGGTGAAAATAATGTTTCCGAACGCACACAACGTCTATCTGCACGATACCCCTGCCCGCGGCCTGTTCGAACAGCGCCAGCGTGCATTCTCCTCCGGTTGTATTCGCACCCAGTTCCCGCTTGAACTGTCCCGCTGGCTTCTAGAGGGAAATCCGGGCTGGGACCGCGAGCGCATCGACAGCGTGGTGGCCAGCGGACAGGAAACCCGGGTAAACCTTACAACCAGGGTCCCGATTCACATTCTTTACCATACCACAGTGAGCGAACCAGGCGGCGGTGTACTCTTTCTTGACGACATTTATCAACGGGATGCTGCCGTGCTCAACGGGCTGCTGACTCCTCATCATTAATTCTGTGCAGGTACGAATCTATGAAACTCGTTACGTTGTTCTCTTGCTTACTCGCAGTCTGCAGTTCGGCCGCCTTAGGCAATTCGAATCGCGCTGACTTCACCATTGCCTTTCATGATATTGAAACCGATCTGAAAATTATCACCACCTCGGTGATGCCCGAAGAGTACCTGCCAGTAAAAACTACCGCCGGGGCTTTGGCACCGCAGGGAGAATTAAGAAAAACAGAAACCGGCTGGGAGTGGCAGGCGCCGGCCCACCCCGGGCACTACAGCGTCTCATTCCAGCAGGCGGGCCAGGAAATCCTGCTGCGGGTGTTCGTACTGACGCCATTTCTCAACGGCGAACAGGAAGCACTGCAGGGCTTTACAATTGGCAGTTACCAGAAGGAGCTGTTCAGAGGATTACCCACGTACTCGGCCCCCCGGGGCTTCATCAACCTGACCGACGACCTGGCCGGGGTTCAGGTGTCCCCCAGTTTTTCCATCAACCAGTTTGTCAGCAAGCAGAAACCTGGGCACGATGACGCTACCTACCTGCTGGTCCTGCCTGCCATGCTGATCAAGCTCGAGACACTGCTGGAAGCGGCCAATGAAAGGGGCTGGCGTGCGCCAACTTTGTACGTGATGAGCGGTTTCAGGACACCATTCTACAACCGTGCGATCGGCAATAACACGACAACTTCGCGGCACCTGTACGGTGGAGCAGCAGACGTCTGGATCGATGGCGACGAGGATGGTCTGATGGATGACCTGAATGGCGATGGCAGGATTGACCGCCAGGATGCCTTCACGCTGGCCGGCCTGGCCGAAAGTCTGGCTGCCAAAGGGGGGCGGGACTGGCCACCGGGCGGAATCGGCATCTACGACTCCACCCCGGCACACGGGCCTTTTGTGCACATCGATTCACGGGGATACCGGGCGCGGTGGTAGCCGGGCGCCGCCGGCAACCAGCCATGGCTGTTAGTCTGCAAATACGCCGGATTTTATTGATCCTGAGCAACATCTGTGGCGCTGCGAAACTACAGAATAAAGGCCAGGGCTTGTGCAGTGCGGCTCGCCAAAGTATCAATCAGAAGCAAAACCGGAGAGTTCACTATGAACAGTGCCAAATCACGCGTCGATGAAATGCTCAACGATCTGAAACAGGAGCGTGACGAACTGCGGTTAAAAATCAAACTCGCCAAAATGGAAGCCAACGAGGAATGGGCAAAACTCGAAGCGAAGCTGGCCAGGCTCGAGACAAAAGCCAGGGAATTGAAAAGCGCCACAGAGGATTCTTCGAAGGAAATCGGTGCGGCGGCGAAACTGCTCGGGGAGGAAATCCGCGATGGCTTCAAGAATATAGCCCGGCATTTGTAGCGAAAGCCGGCAGCCCAGACTAATCCAGCCGGCTGGTATTGGCAAAATTGACAAGCTTGTCTTTAAGACGTTGTGAGTAAGTAACAAAATTTGTTAACGCACCGGCATCCCGCCGATTCGGATCGGCCAACAGTGACAGGAGGTTCCTGTTGGTGCGGTTGATACAGGCCTGCAGGTCCTGAGAGACGGCCTTGATGTCCAGCTCCTTCTCTTCAAGCAGGGATTTGTTGATGCTGTCGAAAAGATTAAGGGTGTGGCTGGACAGATCCCTGATCAACAGCAGAATATCGCTCCTCAATTCGATGAAATGCTCCACCATGACCTTCTTGGCGTTGAACAGGTCCACAATCGAGTCATGTATCTGAAACAGGTAGTCGAACTGGTTGATAATTCTGATCAGGTCTTTCGAATCCTGTTCGTCATTAACGAGAGTGACGATTCTGGAGAAATACGCCAGGTACTCTTTTTTGACGAAGTTCATGTAGTCATTGCGTTTCTCGGCTGCATCAAAAACACCCCGGTAATTTGTTTCGATGCTCAGGGTGACCGTGCTGTAGTTCTCCTGCAGGAACCGCAACAGCGACTTGGCTTCCCCTTCCAGCTCGATTTTTATATCCGAGAAACTGGCTCCCTCCGCATACACCGGCAACGTCAGCCTCTCAAAGTCCATCTTGCCTTCACCCAGCAGCGAGTCAACCAGACGACTGAACGGCGAAACAAAAACCGTGAAAATGATACTGGTGACAACATTGAAAACCAGATGGATGATGGCCAGTGCCACCGCGGGCTCTGCGGTCACATCGCTTAACCGGTTTCCAAACAACAGCAAGGCCGGTAAAAAAAGTATCACGCCGCCAAAATTGAACAGGAAATGGCACAGAGCCGTCTTTTTGGCTGCCACATCCATATTGAACATGGCCACCAGTGCTGTCGCCGTGGTGCCGATATTGGCACCCATAATCAGAGGCACCGCGTTCTCCAGACCCAACAGACCCTGTTGGGCGAAAATAATTGCCAGGCCGGTGGTCACGGAACTGGATTGTACAATGGCAGTGAACAGGCAACCGAAGAGAATGGCGAAGACAGGATTGCGGGGCTCGATTAATAAATTAATCAGCGCCGGATTATTCTGCAATGGCTGCAATGACGACGCAATGAGGTTGAGGCTGAAAAAAACGAAGCCGAAATAAAAAATTGCCTTACCGAAAATCGCGTACCTGGATCGAATGAGGGACAGGAAAAAGCCGCAGATAATCAGCAACGGTGCGAAAGATGTCAGCTTGAAGGCAACCAGCTGAGCGGTGATCGTGGTGCCGATATTGGACCCGATAATGACGCCCACGCTGTTTTTGAACGAAATGACGCCGGCATTGACCAGGCTGATAGCAATGACAGACGTGGCGGAACTGGATTGTATGACCGCCGTGACCAGTGCGCCGATCAGTACCCCGGCCGCCGGAATTCTGGTCGCACGGCCAAGGGATTTCCTCAGCCTTTCGCCGGATATATTCTCGATTTCCCTGGAAAAATGCTCCAGGCCGAAAATAAACAGGATGATGGCGGTAATTCCCGCGATCGTGATACTGATAGTCCCCATGTAGCGATCACCTTGATTCAATTGGGCCGGGGCCTGGTGCTGGGTGCCGCGCTCGATACAGGCTCACGAACCGTACCCAGGCTGGCGGGAGCCGACTCCGAATAACCTGCCACCCTTATTATCTGCTGAATCGTAGCGAAAGAGACCACTTTTTTTACCAGCACATCCCGACCGGCCGCGCTGACGGAAATGTCACAGCGGCAGGAAGCGGATTATTGGGGTGGTATTCTCAGGTATCTGTCGATCTGTCCGCAGCAGGCAGCACGGCTGCTACCGGCTGAAGTACTCGCCCGGCCGCGCTTACTGCATCCACAAAATAATCCTGGAATACATCGCGGCGTCTCATGATGGCCGGTGGTTTACATTCTTCCGGCGTATGCAACAACCCTGCGCGGGCCAGCAGCGAGGCGAACCGGCGGCTGCCGCTTAGGGCAGAGAGGGGAATAGCCAGCATCAAGCCGACAACCATGGGCAGCATCCAGTACAGCAGTGGTGAAGACAGCCACAGGAGCTGCGTGGTGACCAGCAGACCCACGGCGGTGTGCCAGCCATGCCTGTACAAAAGCTCTTTCCAGGATACCCGTCTGCCGCGGCGCTGCTGGGCTGACCAGCCGGAATCCTGCCCCCGCACAATTTCCCAAAGGTGTCTGCTGTGCAGCAGCATAACAATGGGCGCATGCAATATCGAGAACAGAAGTTCCATTACTGCACTCAGGACAAGCCGGACCCGTCCCTGGCCGCCGTGAACCTCCCGGCGGCAGATGCCGGCACAGAACCCCAACAGCTTTGGCAGCAGCAGCAGGGTCATGGTAAGAATAAACAGACGAATCATGCGCTCGGCATCGAAAACCAGCCCTCCGAGCAGCAGCCAGCCCCCATCGGCTGATGCGACTAACGGCTCCTGACTCAACCGGGTACTCAGCAGCAACCCCACCGCCACCATCGCCAGCCACAAGGGTGATGTTGCGTAGTTCATAACGCCCATCAGCATATGGGCGCGGTTCGGCCAGCGCAGGCCGCGGGCGGAAACCACCGCCAGGTGCTGCACATTGCCCTGGGCCCAGCGTCGGTCCCGCACCGCCGCATCCAGCAACGTAGGAGGACATTCCTCCCAGGAGCCTTTCAGCCCCGGCAGCATGCGCACTTTCCAGCCCGCCCGTCGAATCAGGGCCGCCTCGACAAAATCGTGCGAGCGAATTTCACCACCGAATGGACGCGGCCCTGGTATACAGGGCAGACCGGCAGATTCCGCAAACGCACGAACCCGCAGAATGGCGTTGTGACCCCAGTAGTTCCCGTCGTGGCCCTGCCAGGCATTCAGGCCACGGGCAAAGACCGGGCCATAAACCACACCGGCAAACTGCTGAAGCCGGGCGTACAACGTCTCGCCACCGTACAGGTTCGGCAGGGTCTGCAGAATCCCGGTTGAAGGTTCGGCATCCATCTCCCGGACCAGCCTGGCCAGGGTTTCCCCGGCGATCAGACTGTCGGCATCCAGCACCACCATATAGTCATACCGACTGCCCCAGTGATTGATAAAGTCACGAATGTTGCCGGCCTTGCGAGCAGTATTGCGATCACGCCGTCGGTACCAGACCGGTATGTTGCCCGCCAGCCGCTCGCGCAGGCATTGCACGGCCGCCACTTCCGACGACCAGATTTCCGGTTCGCTGGAGTCGGACAGAACAAATATTTCGAAATGCTGCTGCAAGTCCAGCTGCGTCAGTTCTTCGGCCATCGCTGCCAGCGCCGCACAGGCGCTGACCGAATCCTCGTTGTAGACGGGCATCAGCAGCACGGTCCTGCCGCGCAGTGGTGCATCGCTGGCGGCGTGCCAGCCGTCATGACCATAAAACACGCCGGACAGTGCTGCCATCGCTGTCAGCGCGACCCACCCGAACGTAACGGTGAACAGGCACAGCAGTAACCAGAGTAACAGCGCAGTCCAGACCGGCGCACCAGCCCCATTCAAAGGCAGGATGAGATACAGCTGGTAGCTGGCAGCGGCAGTCAGTGCCAGGCTGCCGCCGAAGGTGAGCAGTCTGGCCAGCCAGGGAGAGGCATCGTGACTGGCGATAACCGTATCCGGGTGCCTCGACAGCACCTGGGTCGGCATGGACAGCGGGGCTGTCGGTGGCGTTAAAAGTGATACCTGCGTCATCGGGTCCACCGGTATAACCAGGTTTCACCCCACTGGCGACCGCCAACTTCCAGGGTGACGCGCAGCTCGGCCAGTTCGGCCCCGGCCGGGTCCAGTTTTATATAGGCCCGGTAGCGATCGGTCGCATCGACCAGCGTCCCGCTTACGTTAGTGATCGTGCCGGCACTGCTGGTCGCAATGATCCGGACGGCGCCGTCTTTTTCTGCAACCGGTAACTGACTGCCGTCGCTGTAATCAATGACGAAGACCCGCTCCCCGCTGCCTGCGACGGCACCGGCGGCGGTATCGACGATTCGCCCCTGGGCCGGCCCGGCAGGTGATCCCTTACCCCACAGCATGCGGTACCGGAAGCGGTACTCACTACCGGCCTGCAGACCGGCGGCCGGTTGCCAGTAGGCGACAATGTTGTCGTTGATCTCTTCGACGCTGGGAATTTCCACCAGCTCCACATGTCCGGCACCCCAGTCATCCAACGGTTCGATCCACAACGAGGTGCGCTTGTCATAGCGGGCCTCTGCGTCATTGAATTCAGCGAAGTCCTGATGCCGTTGCAGGAGCCCGAAGCCTGCCGGCATCGCGGCACCGAAGGCGGAAACCTGCACTTGCGACGGATTGCTCAGCGGTCGCCAGACAGTCTCGCCATTGGTCTGCAGAATCTGTAACCCGTCCGAGTCGTGCACGGCGTTGCGGAAGTCGTCAAAACGATCGCGGTTGGTGGTGTCGAACAGGAACATGGAAGTCAACGGCGCAATGCCGACCCGCGGCAGGTCACGACGCGGGTACAGGGTTGCATCCACTTCCATGCGGGTGCCCGCGCCGGGCTTGACTGAGAAATGAAAAGCACCGGTCACCGAAGGGCTGTCCAGCAAGGCGTGAAGTACAATCTGTTGTGCTTCGTTCGCCGGTCGCTCGATCCAGAAATCGGCAAAATGGGGGAATTCCTCCCCGCCGGGCCCCACTGTATTGACCGCGAGGCCGCGCGCTGACAACCCGTAGAACTGGTCTTTGCCGACGGCCCGGAAGTAACTGGAACCAAGAAACACCAGGAATTCTTCGTGGCGCGCGGACGAATTGATCGGGTAATGGATGCGAAATCCAGCATAACCGCCGGCGTCTGCCGGATTGACGCCAGCCAGACTGTGCGGGTAATCGAACACGGCCGGGGAGAACGGCAGCCGCTGTGACTGCCCTTCGTTGACAGTATGCAGCCCCACCGGGATGGCGTGCAGAAAACCGGGATGGAACAGTTGCAGCTGAAACGGCCCCTGTGCATCGCGCCAGACAGCGGCTTCAGGATTGAACACGATGCGCCGGTAGGTATCGTAATCCAGCGCCAGGAGTGGATTGTCCGCCGCCAGCCTCTGGGGCTGGAATGGCTGCGCCGCCAGCTGACGGGCCCGGTCCTGCAGCCACTGCTGGCTGAACGGCTGGGCACTGGTTCGATCCGGATTCAGACTATCGACCGACTGCGCCTGGAGTTGCTGGGCGGCAACCAGGCAGATCGCCATCATCCCTGTCGTCAGACAGACAGCGAACCCGTGTCGGTGAAACATGTGTTACTTCCTTTCCGCCGCTGGCGGCTGAATTCTGACCAGGGTCAAGAACCCCGGTGGTGGTTACCCGCTTTACCTGTTCGGTGACTTTGTGAATTTTTGTTCAGTTAACTTTTTACTTTTAACTTTGAACTTCTACCTTTTAACTTTTTGCTTTTTGCTTTCTGCTTTTAACTTTGCTTATTTGCAGTCAATGCCTGACCGCTTAACCCTTTAACTTTTGCGCAATTAACGGGTAGGGCGTCTAGCCGGGTAACCGGCAGTCCCGCTTCAACCAGAGCCATTACGTCCTCGCAACTGCCATGGATCAGCGCCAGGGGCTTTGACTGGTCCCGATGGGTAAGCAGAACGTATACTGCGGGAACAGCAAACCGAACTTAAACTGCCCCTGGAGTGCCCCTATCTTCTCACTGCCCGGTCCCAAATTGCCAGCCTCTGCACCGGAATTACTGCGTGAACTGCGACGAACAGCGGCGCTGGGCGGCGGCCTGCTGCTGGCCATGGCTTTCTCTCTGTCGGCCCTGGCAGAAGCCAGCTATGCCCTGCGCTGGCTGCTGCCCGGGACAGCCACCTGGGGACTGGTGGTGTGGCAATGTCGAAGCCGCCTCCATAAAAATTACAGCACTGAGGACGGCACCGCCTATTCCCAGCTGGGGCTGGGCAACCGCATCACGCTGCTGCGGGGTCTGCTGATCGCCGCCACCGCCGGCTTTCTTGCTACGGCCGGAATCACGACCCACTCCCTGCTGCTGTTCGTCCCCGCCGCGCTGTATACGGCAGCCGCCCTGGGTGACGCTCTGGACGGTTACCTGGCCCGTCGCCAGGGCCAGACTACGCTGCTGGGCAGAGAACTCGACACGGCCCTGGACGCACTGGGCCTGCTGGTGGCCCCGCTGCTTGCGATTCTGACCGGAAAGCTTCACTTCAGTTACCTGCTGGTAAGCTTCGCCTATTACCTGTTCAAGGGAGGCATTCACTGGCGGCAGCGTCACAACAGACCGGTCTATGCCCTGCCACCCAGCCGCCTGCGGCGCCAGTTGGCCGGCTTTCAGATGGGCCTGGTGGCGGCGGCGCTATGGCCGCCCCTGCCTGCCGAGTTGACACGTCCGGCCGGCCTGCTGTTCATGCTGCCGCTGCTGATCGGCTTCGTGCGTGACTGGCTGTACGTCAGCGGCCGGCTGGGCAACAACCAGGAACCACCGCTGTGAAGAAACACTGGAAAACCATCAACCTGGCACTGTGGCTGCTGGCACTGATCCTGGTGGTCTGGACGCTGCGACAACTGCCGTTCGACGAGATGCTGGCGCAACTTGGAGGCCTGTCAGTCGGCAACTGGCTGTTGTGGACAGCAATCAACCTGTTGATTCTGTATTTATCGGTCAAAAGGTGGCAGCTGCTGGCCATGTCGCTGGACTGCCGTCTCTCTCTACCCCGATTATTCCGCCTGCGTCAGGCCGGCAGCACGGTGAGCTTCCTGACACCGGGGCCGCATTTCGGTGGCGAACCGCTGCAACTTTACTGGTTACACAGCCACTTCCACCTGCGCCTGCACCGGGCCGCCGCCATGCTGGGCCTGGACCGCCTGCTGGAGACCGCCACCAATCTTGCCGTGCTGTTGGCTGGCGTGCTGATGCTGCTTGGCACGGCCATCATGCCAGCCGCTGAATGGCTGCAGATCTCTGCGATCCTGGCCGGCCTGCTGAGCCTGATGCTGGTCGGAACCGGGCTGCTTTTCAGGCACCCGACCTGGCTGGCAAAGCGGATCCGCCGCCTGGTACCAGGGCGGACCGAAGCGGAATCAAGCGGCAGAGAGGGAGGCTGGTCGGCCCTGGTCAATCTGCTGCAGAACAACCTGTCCTGGCGCCACCCGCGGCTCTGGCTGGCCCTGCTGCTGGCACTGGCGGGCTGGGCGGGGCTGTTACTGGAACTGCTGGTGTTACTGCGCTTTCTGGGCTTGTCACCGACACTTTCCGATGTGGTACTGATCATGGTGGGCATGCGGCTGGCAATGCTGCTGCCGGCGCCGGGAGGAATCGGCACCATCGAGGCCTCACTGCTCTGGTCGTTCAGCTTTCTGGGCTTGCCCATGACGGCTGCTGCCGGCCTGATCGCCATGAACCGCCTGCGGGATGCGGTGGTGCTGTTGATCGGGCTGGGCTGCCTGGCCAGTTTCCAGCGCCCCGCCTAGGCGGATGCAGCCGCCAGGGGTGGGTCCGAAACCCTGCCCGCGGAACCGGCTGCGCCCGGATCGCCAGTGGCCGGCGACGGAATTCACACCCGGTCCGACTAAGAAAATTCAGCTGAATTGGGTGCGATAGGCGGCCCAGCAGCTTTCGTTTTCCCACAACTTGACGGTCAGCGCGCCGCTGCCAGGCGGTTCGATACCGGCCAGCAGTTTCTCGCTCAGAATACGACTGAAATGTTCCAGGCTTGGATTCAGCCCGGCGAACTCCGGCTTGTCGTTCAGCATGCTGTCACGAAAGTAATCCACGGCGTCTTTCAGCGCCGCCTCGATCTCGACAATGTCCACCAGGTAACCGTGCCGGTCGAGAGTCTCGCTCTCGATGCGCACCTCCAGCACATAGTGGTGGGCGTGCGGGCTGTTCTCGTCTCCCCAATCGCCTCCGATCAGGTAGTGGTTGGCAATAAAATCCTTGGTAACGGCGACGGTATACATAAGAACCTTTTATTCCGGATAGTGGAACACGGACTGCATGAACCCGGACTCTTCTTCATGCAATCGACGGTATAGGGAGCCTGCCTCTTCAAGAGGCAGCGTATGAGTGATCAGCTGCTGCGGTCGGACCCGGCGAATCATTTCCCAGGCGAGAGCAAACCGGCGTTCCTTATCCCAGCGGCCGCTCAGAGCAGGTGCCAGGGTGCTGACCTGGCTGGTAATCAGTTGCAGCCGATTGCGGTGCGCTTTCCCGCCCAGATCAACCGGTGCCACTTTATTGCCGTACCAGCTGCCGATCACAATGCGGCTGGCAAAGCCACTCAGACTGATAGCCAGGTTCAGTGCTTCCGGATTGCCACTGACTTCATAGACAAGGTCGGCGTCGGCCAGCGCAGCATGCGTGCTATCCGGGGACTGTGGCGCCTGACCCGCTTGCTCCGGGCTGCAAACTGTTTGCACACCCAGGCGCCGGGCCAACTCCTGTCGGAACGGCTGGGCGTCCACGGCAGCCAGCGAGGCCAGTGGGTGTTCCGCCAGCAACGCCGACAACAGCAGACCGACGATGCCCTGCCCCAGCACCACCACCCGTTCGCCAAGCAGGGGCTGACCATCCTGAACCAGATTGACCGCGGTTTCCATATTGGGCAGAAACACCGCATCGCGGGCAGTCAGATCGGCCGGTATCACCTTGAGCTCTTCGAGGCGGGCCAGAAAATGACTGACATGGGGCTGAAAGGAGAACACCTGGCGCCCTTGCCAGGCAGGATCGACCGCGGCGCCGATCTGTTGCACTTCACCAACGCAGGCGTAGCCGTATTGCAGCGGGTAGCCGGTGGACTGCTGCAGAGACTGCAGGTTGCTGTCCAGCGCCATCGTCCGGGGCATCTGGCCCCGATACAGAAGCAATTCGGTACCCGCACTGACCGCCGAATAGCAGGTTTTGACCAGCACCTGATCGGGCCCCGGTGCCGGCAGCAGTGCTTCGCGAACCTCGACCTGGCACGGTGCCGTGAACCACAGCTGCAAAGCTTTAATGGGGCTGGGTCTGGGATTGGAACCGACTGTCATGGGTGTCCTGCTCCCCGCCCGTCATTCCCGTACCGCAGCCGGCCCCAGACGATCAGCTCATCGTCCAGTTGCTGACTGAACAGTGGCGAGATACGTGGAAACGAGCCACTGCCGGCATCGCACAGGCGCCCGATGGCGTTATAACCCCCGACCAGCAGCGGCGCCACTGTCAGCACGATGACATCGGCCAGTCGGGCACGCAGAAAGGCACTGATGATGGAGGCACCGCCTTCCACCATCAGGCTGCGAATACCTCTATCATAGAGTGCCGCAAGCGCAGCCTGCAGGTCGACCTGCCCGGCGTCATCGCCGGGCACCTCAATCAGGTCGCAATTACTGCGCGCTTCGGCGCCTGTGCAGGTCGTCAGGACCCAGCAACGCTGGCTGTCACTCTGACACAGCCGGCTCGATGGAGGCAGACGCAGCTGGCTGTCCAGCACAATCGGTTGCGGGTCGCTGCCTGACCACTGGCGCACCGTGAGTCGCGGGTCGTCGGCGAGGACCGTACCGATACCCACCAGGATGCCATCGTGCAGACTGCGCAGCTGATGGGTGACACGCATGGCGGCGGCACTGCTGAGTTCGAGAGTCTCGCCGGGACTGGTGGTGATGCTGCCGTCCCAGCTCTGGGCGTAGCTGAGGGTTACGTAAGGTCGTCTGCTGTGCGGGTCAGAAACGGCGCCGTGGAATTCCTGCTGTGCCTTGTCAAGCCATTGCTCAATGCGTTGATTGAGATCCATAGGCTCACGGACTGCTGGCGGATTTGATTTGCAGGATGTGATTCATGCGCTGGGCCTTGGTCAACAGATAGCCGGCATTGTCGGCATTGGCCGCCACTTCCAGTGACACGCGCTCCTTCACATCGATACCGGCCGCCTTCAGGGCGCTGATCTTGGCTGGATTATTGGTAATGAGACGCGCCGAACGCACCCCCAGATCCTGCAACATCAGGGCCGCCAGGGAATATTCCCGCGCGTCTGCCTCATGCCCCAGCATCAGGTTGGCATCCACGGTGTCGAAGCCATCATCCTGCAGGTTATAAGCGCGCAGTTTCTCCAGCAGACCTATACCGCGGCCTTCCTGGCGCAGGTAAAGCACCACGCCGACCCCTGCTTTGGCCACCATTTCCATCGAGCGGTCCAGTTGCTCACCGCAATCACAGCGTCGCGAACCGAGCACATCCCCAGTGAAACACTCCGAGTGAACCCGCACCAGGGCGGCATCAACGCTGGCCGGATCGCCCATGTACAGCGCCAGATGTTCTTTGCTGTCCAGGGTGTTGGTGTAGTAACACAGATGAAAATCACCGTAAGCGGTGGGAATGCGGGCACTGGCCTTGCGGGTCACGGAAAGTTTGGACATCGTGCTCTCAACATGTTGATATGGCGAATTATAGTATGCCGGGCATGGCAGCGAAGCAAGCCCGGTGCTTTTTCTGGTCGCTGGTAAGCATTGTTTTCCCAGCCCCACTTGATACGACAGCCTGTTCAGAGCGGATCAGATAGCCTGTGAATTCTTCTCCGGTGTATTTCGTCTTTCCCGGTAATCTCGATACGCCGAGCGGCGGCTATCACTACGACCGACGCCTGATCGGTGAACTGCGGGCCGCGGGACTGGCAGTGGAAGCCGTCCCCCTGCCTGCCGGTTTCCCTTTCCCGGACCAGGCGGCCAGAAGCCTGACCCGTCAGGTCCTGGCGACGCTGCCGGACCAGGCGGTGGTTATCGTCGACGGCCTGGCCTTCGGCGCGCTGGCCGCCGAGGCGGAGGCCGAGGCACGGCGACTGCGGTTCATCGCCCTGTGCCACCATCCCCTGGCCCTGGAATCGGGACTCGACGCTGTGCAACAGCACACTTTGAGGCTTTCAGAGCAACGCGCCTTGCAGTGCGCCAGGGCTGTGTTGGTCACCAGCGCGTATACCCGCCAGCTGCTGGTCAGCCAGTTCGCCGTCGCCGCCGGGCAGGTTGTCGTGGCACAGCCTGGCACGGAGCGGGTTGCTTTCGCCCCTTGCGATGGCGACCCGCTGCGCCTGCTGACTGTCGCCTCGCTGATTCCGCGCAAGGGGCACGATGTGCTGATCGATGCCCTGGCCACGTTGAGCAACCTGCGCTGGGAGGCGCGCTTCATTGGCTCGGATGCATTCGACCCGCATTGGGCTGCCGGCCTGAAACAGCAGATGAACCGTCAGCAGCTGGCCGGGCGTATCGGCTTCCCGGGTGCACTGCAGAACCTGGAACAGGAATACCAGTCAGCCGACCTGTTTGTGCTGCCCTCCCGTTTTGAGGGCTATGGCATGGTGTTCGCCGAAGCACTGGCGGCCGGTTTACCCATTATCGCGGCCCAGGCCGGCGCGGTGCCGGACGTCGTTCCCCCGACGGCTGGCATCCTGGTAGCGCCGGACGATCGGGAGGCGCTCACCACAGCGCTGCACCGGCTGCTGACCGATCACCGGCAGCGCCAGGAATTTCAACTGGGCGCCCGGGAAGCGGCCGCCGCCCTGCCCACCTGGGCAGACAGCGCCCGACACGTGGCTGCACTCATCAAAGAGGTAGAACTTTCATGACCGGCTTCAGCATCGACTGGCTCAATCTCAGGGAGGAAGCGGATCGCCGCGCCCGCGACCCGGGCCTGCTGCAGCAGGCTAGCCGCTGGCTGACACCCCCACCAGCAGGC
Source organism: Gammaproteobacteria bacterium (assembly GCA_041395725.1). Taxonomy (NCBI): domain Bacteria; kingdom Pseudomonadati; phylum Pseudomonadota; class Gammaproteobacteria; species Gammaproteobacteria bacterium. Next base: position 4,954,769 of record JAWKZW010000001.1, read on the forward strand.
CAGGCGGAATCCGTTGTAGTCGACCTGGGTGCCGGTACCGGTTCCACATTGCGCGCCCTGTGCAGTAAAGCGGGTCCTGTTCCAGCAGCGCTTAAATGGCGCCTGGTCGACCACGACCCGGCACTGCTGGCGGAAGCCCAACGCCGCCACGGCGACACGCACCGGGTGGAGATCTGCCCCGGGGATCTTGCGCAGCCAGGCAGCCTGCCGCTGGAAGACGCCCGCCTGGTTACCGCCTCGGCACTGTTCGATCTGGTCTCGGCCGCTTTCATCGACAAGCTGATCGTCGCATTGCAATCCCAGAACCAGGAACAACGCCTGGGCGTGTATGCGGCACTGAACTACGATGGCTCGACCGCCTGGACCCCGCCCCACCCCCTGGATGACGCTGTGCTGACGGCCTTCAACCAGGACCAGCAACGTGACAAGGGCTTCGGACCGGCACTGGGCCCGAACGCTTCTTCCTACCTGGAATTTTCATTAAAGAATGCGGGATTTCAGGTCAGCACTGCCAGCAGCCCCTGGGTGCTGGATGCAGAGGACGCCAGCCTGACGAGCGCCCTGATCGAGGGAATAGCCAGCGCTGTAGCATCGGACCCGCAGCTGAACAAGACTGCACTGGAGGATTGGCGCCGCTTTCGGCTGGAAAATGTGCCACAAGGCACCTGCACAGTGGGCCATACCGACGTGCTGGCTTTGGCCGACGCCGCCGGGGCCGATTAGTCGCTCAGGAATCGACCGCCCGAGCGGCATCCCCGTCAATCAACCTGGCGTATACATCACCACTGCCCCGGGTTATTCCCTGCAACACCTCGGCCATGGCAACCGGGCTCCGCCAGCTCGCTGACACCAGGCGATGGGTTTCGCCCTCTGCCAGGTTGTATTCGTAACTACCCAACTGTTCCAGGCGCCTGATACAGGCCAGTGCCATATCGATAGCGGCGGGGATATATTCAAAAGACAGTGCCGCCAGGGGGCGGGACAGCCCCTGCAAAACCTCCAGCTCAAAGCCCTCCACGTCGATTTTGCAGAACCGCGGCTCTCCCCAGCTGGCGATCAAGGCATCGAGGGTGGTTACCGGAACGGTCACCTGCCGGTCCCATTCCACCCCCCGGAACCCAGGGTCCTGCTGAACACGGGACAACCAGGCTGTCGACAGGGTCGTAAGCGTCGGCGTACGTGTACTGACATACAGGGTCGCCTCGCCGGTCTCGGCACCGACGGCCTCTTCCACCAGCGTCACGCTGGAATCCTGCCCGTAGCGCTTTCGCAGTGATCGCATGAATAACGGTTGCGGTTCAACGGCCACCGTGCGGGCACCCAGCGCCCGCCAGGCTGGCAGGCGATTGCCCACGTGCGCGCCAATGTCGAAACACAGGTCTCCAGGGCGCATAAACTGCCCGTAGCAGCGGCGCATGCGCGACTGCCGGCCGGGAATACCGTAGTAAATCAGCAGTGACCGCCACAATCCCCAGCGCTCCCGCCAGGTCGTCGATATTGTCACTCCGCGGCTCCCACGGGCCTGGAAAACGCTTCCACAAATCGATTGCGCAACAGATCCATGCGCCACACCGGCGCTTCAGCATCAGGCAGCAGGCCCGGCTGCCACTGCCAGTCTGCAATCGCCTCAATGACGGCGGGATCGTGCGCGAGGAGATGGACCGGCACCTGGTAACCGTCGGGGTCACCGGAAACCATTGGCGCCGGAGGGTGATCTCCCAGCAGCAGGATGACCAGGTCCTCGTCGCCATATTCCAGCACATAGGACGTCAGGGTCTGGAGCATGTATTCGATGGACTCCCGGTAGTGGTAACGGATCGAATCAACTTCCCGCCACACGACTTCCGGTGCCAGCCCACTCCGGGCCTGGGCGTTAAAGATCTGCCCGTCGCCAACCTGCCCCCAGGGCACCAGCTCAGCAATCGGCGTCCAGGGTGCGTGGGACGAGATCAGCGCCACTTCCGCCATGATCGGAGCACGGCGGCTGCCGTTTCGCTCGCGCTTCTCGAGTGCGGACAACACGTACTGATCAGGCATGGTGACCCAGTTGAAAGGCAGACCCTGGTAGCCGAAGTTGTGGGCATTATAAATCTGATCGTAGCCGTAGAACTGGCCCTCCGGCCAGGCCATGCTGATAGCAGGCATTGCGGCCACGGTGCGCCAGCCGGCGTCCCGGAACAGCTGATTCAAGGTGACCCGTTCACTGATCATCAGGCTCTCGTAGCGGGTTTCACTGTCGATCCAGGCACCGGCAAGCACCGACGCATGGGCCAGCCAGCTCAGCCCGCCGACCGTGGGTGAGGTCAGAAATGCACTGCGCATATGCACTCCCCCGGCTTCCAGTTCCGACTGGGCCTGGGTAAGCGTGGCGGTTACCGAATCGATGAAGGGTTCACGTTCCAACACTACCCGCCCGTAGGACTCCGCAAACACCACAAAGACATCCTTGCCCCGCAGCCTATCGAATAGCGGCCCGTCGGAACGGACTGCCAGAGAATCGTCGTTGACCGTTGCCGCGAAGCGCCGAATGTCCTGGACACTTTCGACGGTGTCCCGCCCGTGGGAAACCAGTTGATCCCAGGCATAAGTGCCGACCCGTGGCACGCCGGTCTCATGCAGCAGCCCCCAAACCAGCAACAGCACCGCAAGGGCCAGGCTGGATTCCCGCGGCGTAGCGCGCAGGACACGCTGGACTCGTCCCAACATGGCAAACGCCAGCCAGCACAGTATTGCGCCGACCGCCAGCAGCAGCAGGCCAGCGCCAAAGGCAGCCCAGTCACCCAGCACGCCGGTCAGCAGGCGGCTGCCGTCTGCCAGCAGATGGCTGTCAAAAATCAGGTTGAAGGGCCGGGCGAAGATTTCGTAGGCTGCCAGGTCGGCGCCTCGCAGCACCAGGCCGAGACCCAGCAGGATGGCCAGCAGAACTCGGAGGCCGCTGCCGACCCGCCCGGGTACCAGCAGCAACAGGCCGATGACCACTAACTCCAGCGGGAAAAAAATAAAAATCGAAGGGGTCATCCAGATCACCCGGTTCGGCAGCGTCAGTGCGATAAACAAGCCGAGGAACGCCAGCACGGTGAGCAGCTGTCGGGGATGGAAACGGAATTGCGGGCGGTGCAGGGAGCGCAAGAGCAGGTCCTGATTTCAGTGGTGTAGCGATGTAGATCAGATACGAAGTGTAGCGCAGGTTGGACCAGTACGCCGCAACCAAAGACGAAAATAGCAATACCAGGTAACCCGGGATTGCTTCCGTCAACGTACTGCACAGAGCACAGGCCGGCCGGGCATCTGAACTCCCCGCCTCACCCCGGGCAACAGCGCGCCAATCCCCCGGCCAGCCAACAGCCTCGGACAGGCGTTTGCGGATTCTGCGGTGCGCTGAGCGGCGGCATGACACCTTGTTAACCAGCATCGAGTACTGATCGGATTCGGTAGTACAATACGAGACCACAGGACGGCAGTCTGTCCCGATTCCCGTCAGCGATCCGGTCAATTGCCGGATCCAATCAGCCTGAGAAAGGAGTGCCTTGTGTCACTTGGAAAAACTGTATTGGGAATTTCCGCCCTGGTCTTCGTGGCCTATGGCCTGGTGAGCCTGGCATCACCGGCGACACCCGCCGGACTCGCCGGCCTGACGATGAGTAATGGTGACGCCTTCGCGGAGATCAGCGCCATGTACGGCGGGCTGCAGACGGGCATGGGCCTGTTCTGCCTGCTGGCCCTGCTCAATGCTGACTATTACCGCGCCGGCCTGGCACTGCTCGGCATCGCTATAGGAGCACTGGCGCTGGCGCGACTGATTGGCTTTCTGCTGGTGACGGATCCGGTCAGCAGTTATACCTACGGTGCCCTGCTTTACGAGTTTGCTACGGCAATACTGGCGGGGGTGGCGCTGAAGCGGAAATGACCCAACACGAATACATCTTCATTGCCGTTTCCATCATCCTCGGTCTGGCGATCACCCGGCTGTTGCATACCATGGCGATGATCACCCGCGCCCACAGTCGCGTCCATTTCCACTGGGCCTCCATTCTCTGGGCGTTCAGCATTCTGCTGTATATTCTGCAACTGTGGTGGGTCGGCTGGGGGCTGCGCACCATCGAGGTGTGGACCTTCCTGGATTTCATTGTCCTGGTGTTCGGTTCCGCATCGCTCTATGGCGCGGCAGAAATGGCCTTGACGGCGCCGGAGGAAAGCCAGCTCGACATGCTGCAGATGAGTCAGGACCTGGGGCGCCTGTCCGCCCTGTCGATGCTGCTGTATTTCCTGGTGGGGCCCTATGTGAATATCGTGATGTACAAGAATGCCATCCTTCCCTCGGTCGTGGTCCCCTCGGTGGGTATTCTGCTGATGGCACTGGTCATCACCCTGCCGGCGCGCTTCCGGCTGTGGTCATTGCTGTTTGCCGGCTACTCCGTCAGCGTACTGCTGCTGACAGTGTGAGCAATAACAACAGCCGGTATGGAAAAGTACAGAGATCTGAACAGTGTTTGAAACCCGCGAAAAGAGTATTGACTGTCCCTACTGCGGCGAAGCCATCACGGTAATCATCGATTGCTCGATCCCGCAGCAAAGCTATATCGAAGACTGCCAGGTCTGCTGCTGCCCGATCGAATTCGACGTGGAGGTGGATGAGACCGGTGAGCCGTCGGTAGCGGTATCCGGCGAGAATGATTGATCTGCACTGCCTGGATCCGCTTTTCCGGCAGGCCGGTAAAACCAGAAATTCAGCTGATCGGCCAGAGTTTTCTGTTTTCTCGCTATGGCGCGTTTATGTCTATCCTGATTGCCTGATTGCCTGGTTTCTGAATTTCTCGAATTGAGGCTTTGAGGCTTTGAGGATTTGGGATTTGGGATTTGGGATTTCAAATTTCTCAAACTCCGCAGCCCCTTACAAAGCAAGGAAAGACCATGTACATCCCAAAACACTTTGCAGTGACCGACAAAGAAGAGATTTATGGCTTCATTGAAGCAAATTCCTTTGGCCAGCTTATTTCCACCGTAAACGGTCGACTCTTCGCTACCCTCATGCCCTTTCTGCTCTCGAGCGACAGGACCACCCTGTACGGGCATCTGGCCAGGCAGAATCCCCAACATGGCGAACTGGAAAATCAGGAGATTCTGGTCAGCCTGCAAGGCCCACACGATTATATATCCCCGTCCTGGTACAGCTCGCCGGGTGTTCCCACCTGGAATTATCAGTCGGTACATCTGTACGGCCACGGAAAAGTATTTACCGCCCCGGACCGATTGAAAAAGCTGGTTGATGCTCTGACACTGAAACACGAATCGCCCTTCCCGGAGCCCTGGCAGCCCACGTACAAGGCCACCATGCTGCAGGCCATCGTCGGCGTAGAGATAACAATCAGCGAAATTCAGTGCAAGTACAAACTAAGCCAGAACCGCTCCGATCAGGACCGGACACAGGTTGAATCCCGTTTGACAGAAATCGGCTCAACCAGCCTGGCTGACGCCATGGTGCGCACCAGGCGCTGACAGTGACTCGAGCGGGCAGCCATGAGGCAATCCGTGACTGACACGTGACTCCGCCGGGCTGTTTGATTTATGGCCACAATATTCGCCGTGGGTTTCTGATTTTGTTGGAATGAGGATACGGGTGCAGGAATTAACTCTGGCGCCTTTGCATTTTTCGATGCTATCGCCGCAGGCTATAAGTAAACGGCGATACAGGCATTGGCAGGAATCCATTCCAACAGCGTCGAATCAAGAATAGTCAACGATACGCCATACACCAAAAAAAGGGCCCACGGCCTTATTAATTACCTGACCGAAAACCTGCTTGCAAAATAACTAGCCAAAATAGCGAGTTGTGATGTAGCTTTATAAGCTCCAAAAAAACAAAGGCATGCCTTCTAATATATTCAGGAACCTCTGATTAATTATGGAATCGCTCTGGCTTTCAGGCGAGATCACTGACGAGGCGCCTTGCCGCCGGCATGCGTCGGCCTGTCAAGGCGAGGCAACGAAGGCAGTGGGCTCGCATGAATGCCCCTTCGGGCGGGGCCTGTCGGGCGCCTCTGCGGCGTTGTCGCGCTTGGCAAGGGCCGGGCCATTCCCTGCGCACGACGCCTTGCAGTGACGCCCGACAGACTCCCGCAGAGCGTTTCCATAATTAATCAGAGGTTCCTTAAAAAGGCCGATGGCCTTTGTTACAAACTGTTAGAGAGCAAGATGAACATTAGAGCCATATCCGTAGCTATTCTTCTCCTCCCGCTCGGAGCATTGGCCGATGAGGTGCAATGCACCGATATACCTAAAGTGGAATTGAAATATGACTATGATCTTTATGAGGACGGCGGAACGTTGGAATTAGTCATACCTGAGAAGTACGAAGAAGCGACATTTTCCACGTTTAGAATCGACGTTGGCATTGAGAATAAACATAGTTTTTGGTCGAGACCGAACAAGAGATTGATGGACAACTGCTGGCTTCGGTCGGAGTTCCAAAAGATCATGAGAGGCTCAGTATTCAAGTCGTTTACCACTACCCACACTGTTTCGCCCTTCTTAAAGCTCAGTTTGAAAACGGACGCAGAATTGAATGAGCGAGTTGCTCTCTAACAAACGCAAACAGTTCGGCCCTTCGGGCCCGGACCTCGCTGCGCTCGGCCGCTGTTGCGGGCGTCATGCGACTTCATAAACTAACAGAGTAATGTCATGCCACCGAAAATCAGGGATTTGATTTCACAGCTAGAGCGTGCGGGCTTCAAGGATCGAGGCGGGAAAGGGAGTCACAGAAATTACGCGCACCCCAATGTTCAGAGACCAATTACTGTTTCTGGACGATTGGGAGATGATGCTAAACTTTACCAGGTCCGGGCTGTTTCAAAGGCTATTGAGGAGGCCCAAAAATGAAAGAGAGTTCCAAATACGTTAAGATCGTCGAATGGTCTGAAGAAGACCAATGTTATGTAGGTAGTGCACCTGGATTAATTTACGCTGGGTGTCACGGTGACGATGAGCAAGCTGTGTTTGCAGAGCTTTGCCAGATTGTTGAAGAAGCTATTCAGATATACAAGATCGACAATAAACCGCTACCACCTGCAACCTCTGGTCACGACTATGCAAACAAGATGCAATCAGTCGCATAACAAGAGCAAGCAGTCCGTGCCTAGCGGCTCCGGCCACTGTTGCTGACGTTATATTTCTACCGAAACGCCGCTTACGGCGTTATGGCGCACATCTGGTTAACTGCTAACCATTGAACTACAAGGAAGTAGTGATGCCGGTAATAAGCAGATTTTACGGAATAGCCATAGCGATGTATTTCAATGACCATAATCCCCTCACTGTCACGCGAACTACTTGAGCTATGAGGCAATTTTCGACTTCGATGGAAACGTTCTGGTAGGTGAATTACCTCCTCGAGCTGCCGGGTTAGTGCGAGACCGGATCAAAGAACACCAATTGGAACTTTCTTCAAATTGGGATTAGGACGGGACCCCCGTCATTCCACTACCTTGAACACCGGATAAACCAGCGCCTCACCGGAAGCCTGCTGTGTTGCCAGGTAAGTGTCGAAATAATTCCAGTAAGCCAGTCCGTCATCAGCCTCCGGCTCCAGCAGATAGAAAATCAGGTTGGCCAGCGGAGTCTCCAGCGACACCCGGAAATCCCCGGAATTGAACGAGCGTTCCCCCCTGGCGTAAATGCCACTGAGAAGCGTGTTGCGATGACCGTTCTGAGCAAAGGGCCGGGTCTCAACAGTGTCAATCTGGTAGGCCTCGACAGCGAGCGTAATCGGGGCGGCGAGGCGGGTCACTTCAATACCATGCTGCCTCAGTTTCTCAACAACAGACGCCAGCTCCGCGGGAAGCAGATAGGCTTTTGGCATGACGGCACTGCGGAGCGGCTGGAACTGCTGATAGTTGGCCACACCTTCGAGCTCGATCAGCTCGGCGCTTCGCGTATAGGCAATCTCACCATTGGCCTGGCGATAGGGAATGTGGTTGTAAGACAGAATGGTTGCCGGCTCCGGCAACGGGATCATTTCATAAGCCACACCATTACTGATAACGCCCCCCTGGGTCGCGAGTCTGGCCACGGTCCTGGCATCCGCCTCGCGATTGATGCGCTGGATCGTAGCGCCGTGTTCGTTGGTGTATTCGAGAATTTCCTCGATGAACACGTTGGCGGAGTGAATTCGCTTGTAGAACCGGTCATGGGAGAACGTCTCGCTGAGAATTGCCATGCGGTTACGCAGCCCCATCATATTCGTCAGGTAGCGTGGCGCATGATGAAAAGTTCTGAACTCCGTCGGCGGCCAGGTTTCCAGCGAGAAATCCCCGAACAGGTGAAAGTCCAGGTCAAACTTGTCTTTCACCGCCCGGCTCACTGCCGGCAACATCACATTCATGGTGTAGTCAGTGGTGGCAGGGTCACCGGCACTGTGGTACGACGGCGCGTAGGTCAATGAGTAACCGTGCCAGGTGCCATTGGTCGTATGCATATCCACCAGCAGCTGCGGGTCCCAGCGCTGCAACACGTTACGGTACAGGCCCTGGGTCTCCGGCGTTTCCGCCGCCATGCCGTCGCGGTTCAGGTCGTAACCATGACTGAACCGCTCACCGGCCATGACCGGGCTCAACTCCTGATTAGGCCGCGAATTCTCCGACATATTGTCATTGCCGTCGGCATTGTAGATTGGCGCCAGGGCAAGGATCTGATTGTCTAAAAGATGACTCTTGTCACCATGCAGAATGTCCCGCAACAGGATCAGGATAGCCTCCTTACCCTCCACCTCTCCGCCGTGAATATTACCCTGGATGTAGATAACCGGCTTACCGCTGGCGCGCGCTTCGGCGGGAGAGGTCACCGGCGGATCGGCCACGATCAGCAGGGGTATCTCCCGCCCCCCAGTGGTTACCAGCATAGTCTCGCGGTGTACCAGGTCGATGCCCTGAACCAGGCTGTCGATAGTCTGCAGCACCTCCTCATGGGTGGAGGTCCTTCCATAGGCGGTTCGCTCGGGAACCGTCATCATGGACTCATCAAAAAGCGGCTGCGCCTGGCTGGTCAGGCTTACCAGACTGGCCAGGGCACCAAGACAGACAATTACAGGATGTATTATTTTATGGTTCACGTTTGAGACACTCGCTGACTGAAATGTAAATTCGTTTGATGAGCTGGCCGTACAAAAAACTGAGCTCCGCTCAGACCTTCACTCAGACCTTCACTCTGCCCATAACATTGCTCCTGGTGAGTCAGTGGGAGTGAAGTCGAGCGATCTCTGTCTGCTATTGCATCCCGGCCTGGGCCTTCACATAACGAGCCGCCTGCTCATGGGTGGCGAACCACACCCCACCCTTCGCCTTGATATGGGCGATAAGCCCTTCCAGGGCGACCAGCCGGGACCGATGGCCGATGACGTGGGGATGCATGGTGAGCAGAAACAGGGTGCCTTCCTCCCAGGCGCGATCGAACTCGTCGATCCATACCTGCATCACATCGCGGGGATTCATATAACGGGCTCCCAGGGGATTGAACAGTGGCGCATCGTCGAGGATCCACTCAACCGGCAGCTCCACCACGCCGGTGGGTTCACCGTCCTGTAACAGTTCGTAGGGACGGTCATCATGCATCAATGAACTTTCGTAAAGAAAACCCATCTTGCGGACGATCGCCAGGGTGGCAGGACTGTGGTTCCAGGAAGGCGCCCGGTATCCCACAGCACGCACGCCGGCAATGCTTTCGATGGTAGCCACCGCCTGTCGGAGCAGGCGCTCTTCGGTGGCTGCATCAATGGCGGTGTTCAATTCGTGAATCCAGCCGTGGACGCCGATCTCATGCCGCCCCGATCGTTGAATGAGTTCTGCCTGTTCCGGAGCCAGTTTCAGGCTCCAGGCGGGAAAGAAAAATGTTGCCGGAATATTTTCCTGGTCCATCAGGTTTACCACTCGCGGCAGCGCAACCCGCGACCCGTATTCTCCCTGGGACAGCGGTCCGATACTGAATTCGCCACTGCGCAGGCCCTGAATCGTTTCGTTGTCCACATCGTAAGAAAGCAGCACGGCGACCCGTGCACCACCCGGCCAGGTTTCCGGGGTCAGATCGCGGCCGGCGCGCACCCGGTTGACCTGTGAGAAAACAAAGTCATCCGACCAGTTCCATGGCTCGTCAGAGTTCTGCGAGCTCTGGGCCATGAGTTCAGTAGCACTGCAAAGCAGAACACCGAGCACCAGGACCCGCTGACCGGTCAACCTGCGACGCCAATCAGGGCTACACCTGCCGGACAAAGTGATGGAACCCGAAGCCAGCTGACAATGAGTCAGGAGCTGGCGCAGCAGAACCGGCAGCAGTTGTGGCAGGCGGTAAAGCCAGGCAGCAGACCACCGCTTCGAAAAGCGCGAAAAATGGGAGCGCAACACTCTCCGGCAAAACTGACTGACGCTGCGGTTAAAAGAAGCCATGGCCTTACCCCTTGTCACGTTGGTTAACCCAGGGAATACCCTGGCTCAGCTATTTCCCCGGCTACAGCCGGAAACTTTGGCTACCCTGCCGTAAACGCCCTGTCCGCTAGCGGTCCGGCTATCAGGGCCGTGGGCCCGTGGGAAGACAGTTCCACCAATACTGATCTCTTTGTTGTTCTGATCAAAAGCCATCAAGAGTCATCAAGGGCCATTCAGGACCAACGCATCGCGTCAGCCCCTGGGAACTCTGATCACAGTCACCGTGCAGGAGAACAGCAGACGCCATGGCTCCTTATAGCCAGCTGCGCACCAGTTCATCGTAGTCCACGGTAACCGGCTGCGGCTTTTCATTCGCAAGCGGCGGTTTGGGTGCGCCCGGCTGGGCAAACCAGTATTCCCGGCTTTGGGGGTCGTTCAGTTGCGGCCCGCACTCCCCCAGCACTCCAGCCCGCTCCAGTCGACTCATCAGTCTGTCCTGGGCAACCGCCAGCGCGGTCATGGCCTCCTGGGGTGACTTGGCACCGGACGCCGCATCACCGATGTTCTGCCACCACAGCTGGGCCAGCCGTGGATAATCGGGCACATTGGTACCAGTCGGCGTCCACTGGACACGGGCGGGTGAGCGATAGAATTCCACCAGGCCACCCAGCTCTGCGGCCCGCTCGGTAAAACTTTCATGGCGGATGTCCGAGTCACGGATTACCGTAAGGCCCACGTGGCTCTTTTTAAGCGACACTGTCTTTGAGGTGACAAACTGGGCGTACAGCCACGCTGCTTTGGCCCTATCCACGGGAGTGGACTTCATCAGCGTCCAGGAGCCTGCGTCCTGATAACCCAGCTTCTGCCCTTCTTCCCAATACGCGCCATGGGGCGATGGCGCCATACGCCACTTCGGCGTGCCATCCTCATTCATTACCGGCAGGCCCGGCACGACCATGTCGGCTGTGAAGGTTGTGTACCAGAAAATCTGTTGAGCGATATTGCCCTGGGCAGGAACCGGACCGGCTTCACTGAACACCATGCCGGCCGCTTCCGGCGGCGCGTACTTCTGCAGCCAGTCAATGTATCTGGCTACGGAATAGACTGCCGCCGGTCCGTCGGTGGCGCCGCCCCGCTCCACGCTGGAGCCAACCGGCCGGCATCCCTCCACCCGGATACCCCATTCGTCAACGGGCAGGCCGTTAGGCGTGCCGACGTCGCCGGCCCCCGCCATGCTCAGCCAGGCGTCGGTAAAACGCCAGCCCAGCGACGGATCCTTCTTGCCATAGTCCATGTGCCCGTAGACCTTGCGGCCGTCGATTTCACCGACGTGCACGGTAAAAAATTCGGCGATGTCTTCGTAGGCGGACCAGTTTACCGGCACGCCCAACTCGTAGCCGTAGCGGTCCCTGAACTGCTGCTTGATAGCCGGATCAGTGAACCAGTCGTAGCGGAACCAGTACAGGTTGGCGAACTGCTGACTGGGCAGCTGGTAGATTTTTCCATCGGGGCCGGTGGTAAAGGAGATGCCGATAAAGTCGTCCAGGTCCAGAGTGGGAGATGTGACATCGGCCCCCTCCCCGGCCATCCAGTCGGTCAGGTTTCTGACCTGCTGATAGCGGAAATGGGTGCCGATCAGGTCGGAGTCGTTCACATAGGCGTCGTAAATATTCTCGCCGGACTGCATCTGGGTCTGCAGCTTCTCCACCACATCCCCTTCGCCGATCAGATCGTGAGTCACCTGAATACCGGTGATTTCGGTAAACGCCCGGGCCAGGGTCTGAGACTCATACTCGTGGGTGGTGATGGTTTCGGATACTACCTTGATCTCCATCCCGGCGAATGGTCTGGCGGCTTCCACAAACCAGGCCAGCTCATCCAGCTGCTGCTGTTCAGCAAGGGTCGACGGTTGAAACTCCGGCAGCCAGCGCCTGGCATCCTCGATATCGGCGTAGGCAATACCCGTACTCAGCAGCGTCGCTGCCGCCAGTAATCTGCCCCAGCAGTTCGTTGCATCCCGACCTGTCGTGCATTTCTTGTTTTTTGCATTTATTCCAGCGGTCATTCTCGCTCCTGTTTTTCACAGTCCTGTGCGGACAGAATTAAATGAACAGAAATACCAACAGGGCATACACAGCACAGACCAGCAGCCCCCACCACAAACTGCTGCCGGCCAGCCCCAGCCAGGCCAGGCAGATAAACGCGCTGCCCAGCAGCGAAATAAAAAGCCGGTCACCCCGGGTGGTTTCGAACCGCAGCACGCCGACCCGGGGACCACCCCCAGGGCTGAAATACTCCCAGATGCCCATGGCCATGATCAGCCCGGCAATACAGGTGAAGAAGATCGCGGTAGGCTGTGTCCACGCCATCCAGGAAAGGTCAATCATTGCTCAGTTTCCTGATTCAGTTCAATTGAGCTTAACAAAGTTTACTTCATCTCCCAATAACGTGTTGTGGTGGTCACCCGATCGGCATTGCTCCGGTCCAGGCAGGCAGCGACTATCGGCGTGCCGGGCTGCCCTGAATGACACGCATCCCAGTCCGCACTGGCAGCCCAGGAAAGCCGGAACTGGCTGTCATACCCGCCCCAGCGCGAACCCCTTGGCAATGTGGTTACGGACGAAGTAGATCACCAGCGCACCAGGAATAAGTGTCAGAACACCAGCCGCCGCCAGCACCCCCCAGTCCAGCCCGGACGCCGATACGGTGCGGGTCATGACCGCGCTGATGGGCTTGGCATCGGTCACGGTCAGAGTGCGCGCAATCAGCAACTCCACCCAGGAGAACATGAAACAGAAAAACGCGGCCACCCCGATCCCGGAGGCGATCATGGGCGCGAATATTTTCAAAAAAAAGCGTGGGAAGGAATAACCGTCGATGTAGGCAGCCTCATCGATCTCTTTCGGCACCGACGACATGAATCCTTCCAGGATCCAGACCGCCAGAGGCACATTGAACAGGCAGTGTGCCAGCGCCACGGCAATGTGGGTATCGATCAGCCCGAATGCTGAATACAGCTGAAAAAACGGCAACACGAACACGGCGGGCGGCGCCATACGATTGGTCAACAGCCAGAAGAACAGGTGTTTATCGCCCAGAAAGCGGTAGCGGGAAAACGCGTAGGCAGCGGGCAGAGAAACGCTGACCGCAATGACGGTATTCATGACCACGTAAATAATCGAGTTCAAGTAACCGGAGTACCAGGCCGGGTCGGTGAAAATCGTAATGTAGTTCTGCAGGGTAAACTCGCGGGGCCACAGGGAGAAGGTGGAAAGAATCTCCTGGTTGGTTTTGAAACTCATATTCAACAACCAGTAGATCGGCAGCAGCAGGAAAACAATATAGATTACGAGGGTGAGGCGTTTGAGGCCTCTCAAGCGGTCAACCATCGGACGGCCCTCCCGGCTGATTGTCAGTCATCTGCTTCCGGCCCTGGTCGTAGTTCATCATCACGGTGTAAAACACCCAGCAAACCAGCAGGATTATCAGGAAATACACCAGCGACATGGCGGCAGCCGGGCCAAGGTCGAACTGCCCCACCGCCATCTGTACCAGGTCGATGGACAGGAATGTCGTGGCATTGCCGGGACCGCCACCGGTCACCACGAACGGCTCGGTGTAGATCATGAAGGAATCCATGAAACGCAACAACACAGCAATCAGCAGTACGCGCTTCATTTTTGGTAATTGAATGTAGCGGAATACCGACCAGCGGGATGCGCCGTCAATCCGGGCTGCCTGGTAATAGGCTTCCGGTATCGCCACCAGCCCCGAATAACACAGCAGCACCACCAGACTGGTCCAGTGCCAGACATCCATGACCACCAGGGTGATCCAGGCATCCACCACATCACGGGTGTAGTTGTAGTCCACACCCACGCTGGCCAGCCCGTAACCCAACAAGCCGATATCCACGCGCCCGAATACCTGCCAGATGGTGCCCACCACGTTCCAGGGAATCAGCAGCGGCAGGGCCATCAGCACCAGGCACAACGACACCCCCGGCCCGCGCCGCGGCATGGCCAGTGCAATGGCAATGCCCAGCGGTATCTCGATCAGCAGCACCAGCCCGGAAAAAAGCAGCGTGCGCTGCAGAGCATTATAAAAACGCTCCGATGCCAGCAACTCCTGAAACCATTCGGTGCCGACCCAGAAGAACTCGTTATTGCCGAACGAATCCTGAAAGGAGTAATTGACCACCGTCATCAGCGGAATAATGGCACTGAAAGCGACCAGCGCCAGCACCGGCAGGACAAACAGCCAGGCTCTGTTATTTTGCGTCTTCAACGGTCACGTGGCTCCAGCAGGTATGAATCCCGATAGACATTCAGTTTACCGGCAGTAAATAGAAGACGGGGTTCCGCCGGTATCGGCACGCCCTCTTTCAGAATTACATCGATGGCCTGATCCTCTACCCGGGTTTTAAGCACCACATGGCGCCCCATGTCCTCGATCCGGATTACCTGCGCCGGTATGCCCTCTTCTGCAGTTACCTGGACGTATTCCGGCCGGATACCCAGCTCCACCGGCCCATCGTCCAGGCGGTAGGTTTTTTCCAGGCTGACCGGCTGGCTGCCGATCCAGGCCATGGACCCCTGCAGGTTTGCCTTGATGACATTCATGCCCGGCGCACCGATAAAGCGCCCGACAAAAGTATGAGCCGGACACTCAAATAACTCCGGCGGCGTACCGACCTGCACCACCGCTCCCTCCAGCATCACGATCACCTTATCGGCAAAGGTCAGAGCCTCGGTCTGATCGTGGGTCACGTAAAGCATGGTGTGTTGAAACTCCTGGTGGATTTTTTTCAGTTCCGTGCGCAGGTGCCACTTGAGATGGGGATCGATGACCGTCAGCGGCTCATCAAACAGGATCGCCCGCACATCGGTTCTGACCAGGCCGCGGCCGAGGGAAATTTTCTGCTTGTCATCGCCGGACAGGTTGCTGGCTTTGCGTTGCGCGTTGTGGGTGAGATCCAGCATGCGCAGCACCTGCTGAACCCGGAGATCGATTTCAGCCCGGGGCAGGCCCCGATTCTTAAGGGGAAAGGCCAGGTTCTCCGCCACCGTCAGCGTGTCGTAAACCACCGGGAACTGGAATACCTGGGCAATGTTGCGGCGCTCTGGGGGCAGATCGGTGACATCAATGTCGTCGAACAGCACGCGCCCTTCGCTGGGCTGCAGCAGACCGGAGATAATATTCAACAAGGTGGTTTTACCGCAGCCGGACGGCCCCAGCAGGGCATAGGCACCGCCGTCCTGCCATACTTCGCTGATGTTGTTCAGCGCATAGGCGGCCCCGGGCCGGGTATCGTACCGATGGGCGATTGATTGAAGCGCTATGGCAGCCACGGATTACGCCACCTCTCGCGCGGCAGGACCGGAAACCAGTCGGTCGTCTTCATCAAACAGCAATAATCTGTCCGGATCAACGTAAAATGTGACATCAGCTCCCAAATCCAGGTTTTTGACCCCGTGAACGAGGGCAACCCAGGGCTCATCAGCGCAGTCAAAGTGGATAAAGCTCTCTGAACCGGTAAGCTCTGTGACCGAAACACGTCCGGAGAAACGCAGCACGCTCGCTGACGCCGGCGCCAGCTCAAGATGATGAGGCCTGACAGCTATCCGGTAGCGCCCGCCAGGGAGTCCGGCAAACCGGGCATTGAGGGCGCTGATATCACAGCCCTCAACGGTGCCGGCAAAGCTGCCCGCGGTAACATTCACCGCCATGACATTGAGGGGGGGATCGGAAAAATTTCTGGCAGTCTGCAGAATGGCAGGCTTATTGTAGAGCGCCAGGGTCGGGCCATACTGGGCCAGCTGACCCTGGTGCAGACAGGCGGTCCTGCCCCCCAGCGCAAGAGCTTCGGCAGGCTCGGTGGTGGCATACACCAGCACTGTTCCCTGTTCGGCAAACAGCCGGGGAAGCTGACCGCGCAGCTCTTCCCGTAGCTTGTAGTCCAGGTTGGCCAGGGGTTCATCCAGCAGCACCAGGTCCGCCTGTTTCACCAGTGCCCTGGCGATAGCAACCCGCTGTTGTTGTCCACCTGACAGTTCAAGAGGCCGGCGGGACAACAACTCTTCCAGATGCAGCAACGAGGCGGCCCGCTGGACTCTCGCAGTTATCTCCTCTCCAGGCAGCCCTGCGACTCGCAGCGGCGAGGCAATATTTTCAAACACGGTCAGTGTCGGGTAGTTGATAAACTGCTGATAGACCATCGCCACATTGCGCTGTCGCACCGGTATACCGTTCACTGGCCGGTCATCAAAGCGGATTTCCCCGCTGCTGGGGTGATCGAGCCCGGCCATGACCCGCAGCACCGATGTCTTGCCGGACAGGGTGGGTCCCAGCAGCACATTGACCTGCCCGCGTTCCAGCCTCAGCGAGATATCCTGGAGATAAGTGCTGCCGTTTACCTGCAGTGAAACACGATCTAACTCAAGCATTACTGAGACCACTGCCCGACCTGCCAGGTCGGGTTGACGTCAATGACTGGTGACTGGTTGCGAAGCTTACCATTATTCGCTGCACGAGGAGTCAAACCTGCACCGGACAACAAGGCGGGGGTACTCCACGCCAATGGGACTGGCTACGCTTCTCAGGACCGAAGAGCCAGGGTGCGCCGGTTACACCGAATCCCTGCCACCAAGGCGACTTCGCGCGGTTTCCCGCTTTCCTTCGGCAGGATGCAAGGAACCCGCAGCCCCCAGGCCAACGGCAGGCATGCCGCTGTATACCGCCTCGTACTCACCTTCCCGCACCAGGTAGGTTTCGTGCCAGATACCCACATCGCCGCGGCTCTTGCCAACACGGCGATTGAAATCAGCCCAGGCCGACAGATGCTCGCGCTCTTTGCTGCGGGCGTAGTCTTCCAATGCTTCAAACGATCGCCAGTACTGAACGATGACCGGGCCCAGCGAGGAATGGCCCAGACAGCCAATGTCCGGATTGGCGTCCAGCTCTTTCAGCATCCGGGGCATGGCGCGCACTACCGGCAGCCACTTATGAATCTTCCAGAATCTGTTGATACGCATGCCGATCAGGAACAGCACGAAGTCACCGTCGATCTCAGCACTCATACGCTGCGGAAATATTTCTCTCATCAATTCACTCCCTGCTGCCTGAATTGGGTTGACCGATTCACCTGGCAGTATTGCCGGGAAACCGGGATCGAGGACACTAAAAATTTAAGGAACCGCTGCCTCCACCTCAGTTCTGGCGCCCGGTCAAGCTGGCCGCTTGAAAGTGGCTCATGTGCCACAAAAAGTCTGCCGGACTCTCTCACCGGGTTCGGGAGGCTGACGGTAATCCTCATAATCTTCGGCAGCGCTCTGTAATGGGCGCGTCGGCTCATCCGCATAAGGCTCGGCCAGGACGTCCAGCAAACTAAAAAACCGGGAGTAATCAGCTTGCGCTTCCGCTGCCGACAAGGCGGCCTCGACTCGATGATTACGGGGAATGACCGCCGGATTACTGGCGCGCATCAGGGAAAAAGCAGACTCGCGGGGCCGGTCATTGAGCTCAAGCCGTTGCTGCCAGCGCTCCCACCAGTTCTGCATTTCCTCTGTCTGGAAAAACTCGTTGCCTGTCGGAGTGTCGGCAATCAGATCCCGGAAAGTGTTGGTGTAATCGGCCCGCTGACGCTGCATCATGTCCAGCAGTTCATCAGCCAGCGACTCGTCTTCTGGCCGTTCGCCGAACAGTCCCAGCTTACTCCGCAACATGGCCAGCCGTGCCTGATGAAAAAGCGCGTCAAAAGAATCGATCATCTCCCCTGCCCTGGTCGCCGCTTCCTCGACATCATCGTGTAAAAGCGGCAGCAAGGCCTCAGCTAAACGGGTCAGGTTCCACTTTACGATATACGGCTGGTTGCCGTAGGCATAGCGCCCGGCATGATCAATGGAACTGAACACGGTCGCGGGATCATACTCGTCCATGAAGGCACAGGGACCGTAGTCGATGGTTTCGCCGGAGATGGTCATGTTGTCGGTGTTCATCACACCGTGGATGAAGCCGACTCGCAACCAGTCCACCACCAGCGAAATCTGCTTCTCCATGACGGCTTTGATCAGTTCAAGGTAGGGCTGATCGGAGTGTTGCAGAGGCGGATAGTGACGGGCGATGGCGTAATCGGCCAGTTGCTGCAGTCCGCTGTTATCCCGCTGGGCCGCAAGGTGTTCAAAGGTACCAACCCGCAGGTGGCTGGCAGCGGTGCGGGTGAGAATGGCGCCGGGCAGAACCGACTCCCGGTACACCTCTTCACCAGTCGTCACCACCGCCAGGCTGCGCGTGGTCGCTATCCCCAGTGTATGCATGGCTTCGCTGATCAGGTATTCCCGCAACATGGGACCAAGTGCCGCGCGTCCGTCGCCGCCGCGGCCGAACGGAGTCCTGCCCGAGCCTTTAAACTGAATATCGACCCGCTCACCCCCGGGGGTCAGGTGCTCACCGATCAGATGAGCGCGCCCGTCCCCCAGCTGGGTGAAGTAGCCGAACTGGTGGCCTGAATAAGCCTGCGCAATGGGCTCCGCACCGTCCGGCAGGCGGTTACCGGCAAAGAGCTGGGCCAGATCGTCCTCGGAAAGATCGGCCAGCGGCAGACCCAGCTCCGCGGCCAACTGGCGATTATTGACCACCACACGGGGCTGGCTTACCGGTGTCGGACTCAGGCGCGCGTAGAACCGCTCCGGCAATCTCGCGTAAGTATTGTCAAATCGCCACCCTTGTCTTTCCTGCATGCTGGTCACCCTGATAGAACATGAACATTTATGAGGCTCTGTGGAACAGAATTCTCCACCGAGATCGGCTTCATGTACAGCGGGTCAGGGAACCTCTGATTTAGCACCACAATGCTCCGGTATTCAATCAGAGGCTCCTTGACTGCCAGCCTGGCAGAATTCCAGCTCATAAACTTACAAAAAGTTAGATAAATTAAGGACGGATTTGTTTTCCAGTGATAATAAAGGGGCAGAAAATACATCTGCCCCTTCTTCTCTATCCAGCTGTCCCGGTTATTGCTGATCGAGCCTCACTGCGGCCCGGTTGGTAGTTGTGCAGAGCAGGCGCTGATTGCTATTCCTCATCCCCCAGAGCCGATTGTGGTATTCCATTTTCATCCAGGCCTTCGACGTCGTAGCGACGCCAGCCTGCCAGGATGCCCGTCAGGCCATGATTGCCTTCGTGACAGGCGTACTCGTAAATTGGATCTGTTATCCGCCGCATGGGCAGTCGGGCCGACCAGGGCAGATCCCAGCTTAGCGGATCTTCAACCGTGAAGTCGTAATCCAGGGTATTCTGGTCAACCCACGTAAAGCGCTCCACCACATGCAATGACGGGGACGTATTACGCCAGCCGTACCAATAGTAGAAGCCTCCTCTGGTATCAATAACCAGAGTGTCGCCTTCCCAGCGGGCGATGGAGTCGCCTTCCCATTTTGGCTGTTGCACAGTGTGCTCGCTGGCGAAGGGAATTATTCTGGCAGCGTGAATCATCTCGCTGAGGATCATGACATGGTCCCTGGTCTGCACCAGCTGCATGTTGTTGTTATAGGAGCCTGAAATCATCGGCGGACCGGTACGGGCATTGACTATACAGCGGTCATTGAGGGTACGCGCCTCCGGCCCGGCACTGAGCCGGCGCATTTCGTTGATCTCGGCGTTCCTGGCGCGCCCTGCTTCATTGAGCGGTGGCAAGCGGCCGTTGGGTGGATCGTAAACCAGCGAGGTGCGCAGGTCCGCGACGGTCTCGCTGCCACGCTCATACCAGAACTCGTTATAGGAAATCACGCCCGGCGGGTATCCCGCACCACCGACCGAGTCGATGATCAGGTCGCGGTTCTGGCGACGGTTTTCGTAAGCCTCCCATTCTTTCGCCTCTTCCGGCGTCAGGGTCGGCCGGTCAGCCAGTTCCGGCGGACGCTCCAGGGGTGTGATGGTGCGAAATGTATAGGTGCCCTGCAGGTCCGGAAATCCATACTCCGTGCGGGGGACGTCAGCGGACTGGGCCAGTGCAGTGGAGACTGCAAGAGTGGTGGTAATGGCACCCAGCAGGGTTAGCGCGGGATTTTTCATGGGATCCTCCTTTTTATTATTCTCGACACCAAAATTACTCGCCTCGGCAGCAAATTGAAAGACCTCTCGGTCGACAACATTCTGCTGCACTGCTGCCAGCGGCCGGCCGAGAAACCGTAGAGGTGATCTGCGGCCGATCCGCAGGGCGATGTGCCGTGATGAACAAGTGGTGCGACGACACGCTTTCTGCGCGCAATTGCGGACAACAGCGAATGCCTGAACTGCAGACCCGCCAAGCCCTACAACGTGGTGGAGCTGCCGTGTGTCGATTGGCTCCAGCGGTTTGTGTAGAGGCTTATATTGACCGATTCAATGGTGTATTGTGAGTTTCTCAACGGCCTGGGCCGTAACCTGATAGATAATGAGGCCCGATCATGCGTGCTGATCGTTTGTTGCTTGGACTCTCCATGCTTTTTGCCGGTGCCGTCAATGGCGCCGAGCAATCGACCGACCCCCGGACTGAAATCGCCACGGTGCTGGACGCCTACCATGCGGCAGCGGCCGACGGCGACTGGGCCCGTTATTTCGACCTGATGAGTGATGACGGCGTTTTCCTGGGGACCGATGCCGGTGAGCGCTGGCCCAAGGCGGAGTTCCAGGCCTATGCCCAATCCCGCAGCGGCTGGGTCTACCGGCCCCTGGAGCGACATCTGAACCTGACCCCGGACGGCAACAGCGCCTGGTTCGACGAACTGCTGGACAGTGCGAATTTCGGCACAGCAAGAGGCACAGGAGTGCTGATCAGAACGGCGGCCGGCTGGAAGATTTCCCAGTACAACCTGACCCTGCCCATTCCCAACGCACTGATCCGTGATATAACCGACACCATCAAGAACTTTGAATCCGCTGGCACACAGTAACCGCTGCCAGCCTGAAACTGACCAGGCAATCTGACCATGAGTGAACTGAAACAGAAAATAGCACTGTTTATCGATGCCGATAATGCGCCGGCCGGGAAATTTGATGCAGTCCTCAGCGAAGTTGCCAAGTACGGCGTGGTCACCATTCGCAAGGCCTATGGAAACTGGAAGTCACCCACCTTGAAAAAATGGGAGGAACTTCTACACGAATACGCCATTCAACCCATCCAGCAATACGACCTGACCAAGGGAAAAAACGCGTCGGACATTGCCCTGGTCATCGACGCTCTGGACGTCATGTACACCAAGGATATCGATGTCATGTGCTTCGTTTCTTCCGACTGCGACTTTACGCCGTTGGTGACCCGGGTTCTGGCCGAGGGAAAAGTGGTGCTGGGGTTTGGTGAACGCAAGACCCCTTCCCCGTTCGTGAACGCCTGTTCGCGGTTTCTCTATCTGGACGAGGAGAAAAAGGCGGCCAAGGTCAATACCCGGCCCAGGAGTGTCAAGTCAGATTCCAGACTCATCAACCTGTTACGGGCCGCCATCGAAGCCAACGAAGATGACGAGGGCTGGGCAGCACTCGGCCCGGTAGGATCGCACATCTCCAACCAGTCTTCCTTTGACAGCAGAAATTACGGATTCAAAAACCTCAGCAGCCTGCTGAAAGCCATCGATCTGTTTGAGATAAAGCGTGGCCCTGGCAATTCCTATCTGGTCCGGGATGCGCGAAAAAAATAACCTGCACTGAAGTATCTACGTTATATCCCTGTGGCGAAGTTGATAAGAATATCAAGCGACGGGCTGCGATTGCCTGCCCCGGAAACGGAGACTCGCTGTCAGCCCGGCCTTTAAAACTGAAGGCTTTTTTGTTATACTTCGCGCCTCGCCTTTTGACACAAACTCAGCCTGACTGTCGGCGGTTCTGGAACGATAATCAGTTATCACCCCGGGATACCGCGAAGAAATCAGGTTTTAACCCCCTGATTCTAACTGCTGCACTACGTACCAGCAGCAGTTCTGACGCGCAGCCTGCGTCTATGGAGCAGCGCCGGCAGTTATTAGCCATGCTGACAGTCCTTATTATCAGTACCGGCATAGCGCGCAACTGAATCACCGGTTTTTACAGGAGACCCATGTCTACGGACAAACCACGCAGACTCTACATTGCCCTCATCAGCATCCACGGTCTGATCCGAGGCACCAATCTGGAACTCGGTCGTGACGCCGACACCGGCGGCCAGACCAAATACGTTGTAGAACTGGCACGCGCTCTCGGTGAACTGGAAGAAGTGGAGCAGGTCGATCTGATTACCCGCCGGATTGTGGATGCCGACATAAGCCCGGATTATGCCCGCCAGATCGAACCTCTTTCCGAGCATGCCCGCATCGTACGCCTGAACGCCGGGCCTGACGCCTACATTCCAAAGGAGTTGCTGTGGGATTTCATCGAGAATTTTGCCGACAACACCCTTGATTGGTTTCAGCAGCAGTCTCGTATGCCCCATCTGATTCATTCTCACTATGCAGACGCCGGGCAGGTAGGGGTGATGCTGAGCAACCTGACGGGAATCCCACTGGTCCACACTGGCCACTCCCTGGGCAGGGACAAGCGACGCCGTCTGCTGGCGACGGGAATGACCCTGGATGAAATAGACCGCGTTTACAACATGTACCGGCGTATCGAAGCCGAGGAAGACGTTCTGGCTACCGCCGATCTGCTCATCACCAGCACCCAGAATGAAATTGAAGATCAATACGAAATTTACGACTATTACAACCCGGACAGCATGACAGTGATTCCGCCGGGCGTCGATCTGGACAAATTTCATCCCCCCGTCCTGGGCGAATCGCCACCCGCCGTGGCCAGGGACATCCGCAGATTCCTGGACGAACCCGACAAGCCCATGATCCTTGCCCTGTCCCGACCGGATGCCCGCAAGAATGTCTCTACCCTGCTGGATGCCTTCGGGGAATCCGAACGTCTGCAGTCACTGGCAAACCTGGTGATAATCGTCGGCAATCGCGATGATATTCGAACGATGGAAGAAGGCGCCCGGACAGTTCTGACCGAACTGCTGGTTTCGGTCGATTACCATGACCTGTACGGAAAAATCGCCATTCCCAAGCATCACGAGTCAGATGAAGTACCTGGTATTTATCGACTGGCAGCCAGATCCGGCGGTGTTTTTGTCAACCCGGCACTGACCGAACCATTCGGGTTGACCATTCTTGAAGCATCGGCCAGCGGGGTCCCCGTCGTTGCGACTGAAAACGGTGGCCCGGTGGATATCATTAAAAACTGTGAAAACGGAATTCTGATAGACCCGCTCAACAAGGCCGCCATGACAGAGGCGTTGATCAAACTGCTGGAGGAAAATTTCACCTGGCGGCAGTGCTCCACCAACGGCCTTGACAACATCCCCAGATTTTATTCCTGGGCCGCCCATGCGAAAACCTATCTGGCGCGAATCGATCCACTGCTCGATAAAGTCCCGCTGCTGCCCAAGATCCCCAAAACCAGACGCCCGATGGAGAAGCACAACAAGGCCATCTTTACGGACATTGACCAGAATCTGCTGGGTGATGTGGATGCGCTGGCAGACTTTCGCAACTTTCTGAAAGAACACCGCAGCACCACAACCTTTGGCATCACCACGGCCCGGCGTCTTGACTCAGCCCTCACGGCGCTGAAGCAGTACGATATCCCCATGCCGGATATTCTGATCACCAGCCTGGGGACTGAGATCTACTACGCTCCCAAATTGACACCAAGCACAAACTGGCAGAATCACGTGGATCATCTCTGGAACCGCAGGAATATTCTCCGCTTGCTGGATGGCTTGCCGGGCCTTACGCTGCAGGAAGCCGATCAGCAGAGTGATTTTAAGCTGTCCTATGTGCTCGACACGAAAGCGGCTGAGACACCGTCGGTACATGACATTCATACTCTGCTTCGCAAGGGTGAGCATTCCGTAAACGTGATTTTTTCTTTCGGGAGATATATCGACATTGTCCCGATTCGAGCCTCAAAGGGGCTGGCTCTGCGCTATATTTCCTCGCTGTGGCATATCCCCCTGAATCACATCCTGGTGGCCGGAGGCTCGGGAGCCGACGAAGATATAATGCGTGGTAACACTCTTGCCGTGGTGGTTGCCAATCGGCAGGAGGAAGAATTGTCGGACCTGATTGATATAGACCGCATTTATTTTACCCAGAAGCCCTATGCCAGCGGCATTCTCGAGGCAATCGAGCACTACGATTTCCTCAACATCTGACCGGCACATCATTCATGACTTCTCGCTATCTGCTCTGTACCGACCTCGATCGCACGCTGATTCCAAACGGATCTCAGCCGGAGTCACCCCTGGCGCGAGAACTTTTCCGGCGGCTCGTTGGGAGACCGGAATTACAACTGGCCTATGTCAGTGGGCGCAGTCTTGCACTGGTGCAGGAAGCCATTGACAGCTGGCAATTACCCTGCCCGGATTTTATTCTCGGCGATGTAGGAACCAGCATTTTTGCCGCCTCCACCGCCCTCGAGGCGGTGACGGAAGTAAAGCAGCCTTCAATGGACAGCGAAACAGACAGCGAAAGCCTTAAATGGCACCGCTGGGAGAGTTGGGACAGGGAGATCGCGCCGGACTGGAAGGGCAGATCAGGCCAGGACATCGCCGGACTGCTTAATGACATTCCCGAGCTTGAATTACAGGAAGCCCATAAACAGAGCACCTTCAAGTCAAGTTATTATGTGGCGCTGGGCATTGATGTAGAAGAACTGCTCGATACACTGCGGAGCATTCTGTCCCGGGCGGACATTGAAGCGAGTCTGATCTGGAGCGTCGACGAAGCCGCCGCGACCGGCCTGCTCGATATACTGCCAGCCTGCGCCACCAAGAAACATGCCATCGATTTCCTTATAGAAAACCAGCAATTTGAACTGGCCGATACCGTGTTTGCCGGTGATAGCGGCAACGACCTGCCGGTTCTTACCAGCCCCATTCATTCGGTACTGGTTGCCAATGCCAGCCCTGCTGTGCGGGAAGCCGCCCTGCAGGAAGCCGCCCTAAGCGGGCATTCCGATGCACTGTATATTGCGCAGGGTGGGTACCTCAACATGAATGGCAATTACGGCGCAGGAATCATCGAGGGTTTCGTGCACTACATTCCGGAAGCAGAACAATGGTTACAGGAGGAGTCACGATGACAGCCAGGCCCGTTCTGTTCGGCGAAATTCTCTACGACCATTTTCCGGATGGCCAGGCTGTGCTCGGCGGCGCCCCCTTCAATGTAGCCTGGCACTTGCAGGCCTTTGGTGCCGCACCGCTGATACTTTCCCGCATCGGAGACGACGGGCCAGGCCAGCGGGCAATCAAAACCATGCAGGCATGGGGCATGACTACAGAGGGGGTCCAGATCGACGGGGATCACCCCACCGGCATGGTGAATATTACCCTGACTGGCACTGAACCCAGTTACGACATTGTCGAGCACCAGGCCTATGACTATATAGACCGCAGGCAGCTGCCTGCCCTGGATGAGCACAGCATCCTTTACCATGGCAGCCTCGCCTGCCGCGGAGAAGACTCAAGAACCGCCCTCGACTACCTGAGTTCCCGGCAGGCACTTCCTCGCTTCGTGGATATCAACCTGCGAAAACCACACTACAATCCAACCGAGATTCTCGAATTGATACAAGGAGCAACCTGGCTGAAGCTTAACGAAGCCGAATTTCTGGAAGTCTTTGCAAGCACGCCGGATTCTGCGCAGGCCATCGCAGTGCGCATGGATGATCTTGATCTGAAAACTTTGGTAATAACGCGAGGCGAGCACGGTGCCGAAGTAATAACCAGCAATGGATCAAAGTGCACCGTAAAACCTGCCCGACTAACGAACGTGAAAGACAGTGTCGGCGCTGGCGACGCTTTTAGCAGCGTGCTGTTGCTGGGGCAGGTAAAAGGATGGGATCTGGAGCAGACTCTTTGCCGGGCGCATGATTTCGCCGAGGCAATCCTGGGGATACGCGGCGCCACCCTGAACGACATGGATTTTTATCGCTCATTCAAATTAAGCTGGGGGCTCAAAGGAAACTGATGTACGAACAGGTATCCCATTCAATACTGAACCGGATCCTGAGCCGGCTGTCTCCCGAACTGGAAGAAAAAGACCTGCTTACTTTCTACATTCGGCTCGGGGCAAATTTTTATGCCATCCATAACCTGTTCAGCACTCTCTATGGCGAACGGGAAGATTTCGAACTGCAGCTCACCAACCTGGTGGAGAGACTTGCCAGGCGCTACCTGGACCGTCCCGCCTCCCTGAAGAAGCTTGATGCCGAAAGAGAACATGACTACACCTGGTTCCTGAGCCAGAAATGGGTCGGCATGGCCCTTTATTGCAACGGTTTCGCCGGAAACCTCCAGGGACTGAAACAAAAACTGGGTTATTTTGAAGAGCTGGGAGTAAACCTGGTTCATATAATGCCGATGCTGGAATGTCCGGAAAAAAACAGCGACGGCGGGTATGCCGTCAGTAATTTCCGGCAGCTTGATAAACGGGCTGGCAGCCTGGAAGACCTGGCTGAAGTTACCGAAGAACTGGCAGACCGGGATATGCTGCTGGTCCTTGACGTGGTCGTAAACCATACCTCCAATGAACACCAGTGGGCACGTCTCGCCAGGCAGGGAAACCCGAAGTATCAGGATTATTTCTACCTCTATGACAACCGGGATATACCGGATCAGTTTGAAGAGACGATGCTGGAAGTTTTCCCGACCACCTCGCCCGGAAACTTTACCTGGGATGAGGAAATGCACAAGTGGGTGATGACCGTCTTTCATGACTACCAGTGGGATCTGGATTACCACAACCCCGAAGTATTCATCGAAATGATCGACATCATTATCTACTGGGCCAACAAAGGCGCCGATATCATTCGGCTGGATGCCGTGGCATTTCTGTGGAAACGCCTTGGGACTACCTGCCAGAACCAGCGGGAAGCACACCTGCTGCTGCAACTGATGAAGGACTGCTGCCAGGTCACGGCGCCGGGAGTACTGTTTATCGCCGAAGCCATCGTCGCCCCCAGTGAAATCAATAAGTATTTCGGCGAAGACGCCGTCATCGCCAAAGAGTGTGAAATCGCTTACAACGCCACCTTCATGGCCCTGCTCTGGGATGCGATCGCGACAAAGAACTGCAAACTGCTCAACCAGGCTATCGCCAACCTGCCCATTAAACTCGATCAGGCCACCTGGCTGAACTATGTGCGCTGTCATGACGACATCGGGCTCGGGTTCGCGGACGCCGACATCATCCAGGCGGGATACGACCCCGGACCCCACCGGAAATTTCTGGTGGACTTTTATACCGGCCAGTTTCCCGACTCACCGGCCAGGGGAATGCCGTTTGCAAAGAACGAAAAAACTGGTGATGCCCGCATATCCGGTTCCCTGGCTTCTCTCGCCGGTCTGGAAAGCGCCCTTGAGACCAACGATGACGAGCGGATTGAGGCCGCGATCAGGCGGATTCTCCTTCTACACAGCCTGATCCTGTCCTTCGGTGGCATTCCGCTGCTGTACTACGGCGACGAACTGGCCTGCATAAACAATTACAAGAGCCTGGAAGACCCGGAAATCGGCTACGACAACCGCTGGATACACCGGCCGACCATCGACTGGCAGCAGGCAGCACAAAGGTTGCAGCCGGGCAGTGTGGAGTACAGGGTATATGAAAACCTGAAGCGAATGATCGCAGTACGCAAGGAAACCGATGCCTTTGCCGACTTCAACAATCGGGAATTACTGGACACCGGCAATCAACATTTATTTGCCTTTGTTCGCTACCGGGCTGATATTCCCAATGCCAACGTCCTGGTAATCACAAATTTCGACTCCTCCATGCAGGGAGTGAGCTGTGAATACTTACGCCAGCAGGGATTCCCGATGCCGGAGCGACTGACAGATCTGGTAACCGGCACAACTCCGGATATTCGGAATGGCGAATTGATGCTTCCAGGTTGTGAATTTGTCTGGCTGACTCAGACCTGAAAACGTTACGGTACCTGGTAACAGCACACTTACCCAATGCGCGGCAATAATGCCGGAGTCACAGGCTGTTGAAAACGTTATGAGTGCAGCATAGACGAATTAAACACTGGCGAATCAGTGCAGTTCAGTGAGCATTCTGACCCGGTTTTTAACGCAGCATTCACAATGCGCAACAGTTTTTCAACAGCCTGCAAGCTAATTACGGCGGAATCGGAAGATGCTGCCTTTGTATTTTCCCGGCTCGGTAACCGGCAGAATGTCATCCAGGCGAGTGCAGACGAACCCCAACTCCTGCATGCGGAACCTGAACTTTGCGCTATGCCCCCGATTGGCATCGATCAGGATGAATTCACAGTTAGGCTTGGTCGTTTGCTGGAGAAACAGGGTCAGGCATTTCGCATGCTGGCGTTCATACAGCAGATCACTGCCGATGATCAGATCAAATAAACCGAGATGCCTGCCAGGCGTGTCTTCCCAGGCAGTACGAAAGAATGGAATATGCCGGCCGTTGTTCAGCTGGGTATTATGTTGCAGGTTGTCGCCGCTGGTCGGGTGAATATCCGTCGCGGATATGTCAGCCAGGCGCTCATTGAGTACCAGGCTGGCAAGCCCGATTCCACAACCTACTTCGAGGATACGCCGGTTTTCCATCGGGTAATCCGCCATCAGGCGGGCCAGTACTTCTTCGGAGGGCCAGACCATACCGGCGATCGGCCAACTGGCCGACGAGATCCCCAACAGCTCTGCCTCCCCCAGGTCATCGCTGAACTGCATGCGATCCCTCAGGGAACGAAAGTGAATGTCATGTGCACCAAATTCCATGGTCTGATAGCGATAGCGTAGTGCGGACAAGGCTCACCTCTTGGGAAAGGGGCACAGAAGGTCGCCTGCAATAGACCATCAATCGGCACCGGTAATCAGCAATCCGACGCCAGGCCTGGTCCTGCACAGAGCATTGACCAGGGCGCTACGTCGATCCGATCCTTCGGAATTGAATGCCCAGGGACCCGATGTGACGGGTCCGCGAACGATTCTCTGGAAAGTCAGTGTTTTGTAATGAGTGGTTCGATTTTGCGCTTGATCAGCGACTCGATCGCCCTCAGCTGTTTTCTCTCATCGCTGGAAACCAGGGAAATAGCCTGACCGCTGGCCCCGGCACGGCCGGTACGACCGATACGATGCACATAGTCTTCCGGCACCTGAGGCAGATCAAAATTCACCACCAGGGTCAACAGCTCTATATCGATTCCCCGCGCAGCGATGTCGGTAGCCACCAGCACCTGTACCTTATTGCGCTTGAATTCATCCAGTGCCCTGGTGCGCTGAGCCTGACTCTTGTTGCCATGTATCGCGGTGGCAGAGATCGAGTCCCGGGCCAGGCGTTTCACCAGTTTGTTGGCACCGTGCTTGGTACGGCTGAAAACCAGCACCTGCTCGCGGGTATCCATGATCAGGTCTGCCAGAAGGTCAGCCTTGTGCTCCTTCTCAACCCAGCACAGTTTCTGTGTAATGGCTTCCACGGTTGAATTGCGTGGCGCCACATCAATCTCGATAGGATTGCGGCAGATCGAGCCGGCCAGCTGGCGAATCTCCTTGGAGAACGTGGCAGAAAACATCAGGTTCTGGCGGCGACTGGGAATAAGCTTGAGTATCTTTCGAATATCCCGGATAAAGCCCATGTCCAGCATCCGGTCGGCCTCATCCAGCACCAGTACCTCGATATCGTCAAAGCGGATGGCATTCTGCTGGTACAGGTCCAGCAGACGACCCGGGGTCGCAACCAGCACATCCACGCCGTGGCGCAGAACCCGCAGCTGCGGGTTGATATTGACGCCACCGAACACAACGGCGGACTTCAGTTGTTCGTGTTGCCCATAGGTGAGAATACTTTCATGCACCTGAGCGGCCAGTTCCCGCGTGGGCGTGAGGATCAGCGCCCGCGCCCGGCCGGCGCCGGGCCTTGGGCCAGAGCCCAGTTTTTGCAGAAGGGGTAAAACAAAACCTGCTGTCTTGCCGGTGCCGGTCTGGGCAGCCGCCATGACATCGCCACCAGTCAGTATCGCCGGTATGGCCTGAACCTGGATTGGTGTCGGGGTCGTGTAACCTGTGTGCGCAACAGCGCGCAGCAGTGATTCGGATAAACCGAGGGTAGTAAAAGTCATCTGATTCTCTTAAAAACGTGTGTAATGATTTTGCAGACAGGACAGCGCTCACTCCCGTTCTGGAAGCGGCAATTGCTGGCTACGAATAAGTGTGATGCCCGGCCAACTCGCGACCAGGTGCACGGGTGTGCAATCGATAGATAATGTTCGGAATTCGACACCGCTGAATCGCGACGGCAAAATCAGAAGTCAGGCGAAGACTGTAAGTCTCAGAGAACCGCGATTAAAGGATCGAGGCAAAATGACCTTTAGCTATGGAGTATGCACTCGATTACAGACAAATTGCCTTTGTCCGCAATCTTGGCGGCATAGTAACACAGATCTACAGAGTTAGCTCCTATACTTTCTCGCGCCGGCAGGGAAACCCGGGTATCAGTCCGCAAGTACGACACTGACTCTCTGGTCCAGTGGATAGACCGGCGGGCCATACTGATTGTAGACAGCAACATCGGCGGCATCGCGCCCGTAGCCGATCGCGACATAACCCCCTTTGCGCTCCGCATGGGTCGCATCAAACGTATACCAGTGCCCGCCAACGTAGGCCTCGAACCAGGCGTGCAGATCCATGGGCTCCAGGCCGTATCGATAGCCGACGACCAGTCGCGCCGGGATAGTCAGGGCGCGACACAGGGCAATGCCAAGGTGGGAAAGATCCCGGCAGACACCGGACTGTTTGAGATTGACCTCGACCGCGGAGATCGGGAAATTGCTGCTGCCTGGCTCATAGCGTATAAAGCTGCGCAGCCAGCTCTCAATGGCTGCGACCTGGTCATATCCCAGCAGCTGACCGCCAGTAATGTCGAACGCCATCTGACCGAACCGGTCCGACTCACAGTAACGGCTGGGAAGTAGGTAACCCAATACGGCATCAGGGAGGTTCTGCACTTCAATAAACGGTGCCCCCGGAGCCTCCTCGAGAACTTCCGGCGTATCCACTTCCGCTGCGGTTGAGACTGAGAAGTTACCGACCGGGGCAACCACCCGCTGACACAGGTTGCCGAAGCCATCCGTGAATTCAAACATTGGAACGCGGGGCGAAAGCCGGTATTCCTCCTGCGTGATCCACTGCCGGTAGCCACTGCGCGGCCGCAACATCAGCACAAAAACTGTCGGTTCGGGTATCTCGAAAGTCAGCTCACAACTGGTACGCAATAGCATGTCTATCGTCCGCTTGAATGTAGTAAAAAATATCCATGAACCTGGCTGAAAAGGTGCTTGCTTCAGCAAAACACCACTAAAAGCCTCACCAGTTCAGCCGCTGCGCCGAACACCAGCCCCAATGACCGGAGCTTACAGGAATCCGGTCAGTCTTTAGGCTCGGTAAGAGTCAGTAAAATATCGGAATACCAGGCACAATTGAGACCCAGCGCCTCGTCCAGCACCACATCCCGCGTTCCCAGATCCATGCGGGCAGAGTGTATGCCCAATAATTGCCATGGAAGATCATCCGATGAGGCACTGGAATTGATACGCATAACTACCGGCGCACCGCTGGTACCCCGGTGTGTTCGCGCATCCGTGAGAAAGAATCCCTCGCCCTGAAAGCGCAGCCCGAACGACGAGGCTATCACGGCGTGACGTACCACCGGCAGATGGTGAAGACCATCATGGAAGCCGAGGGGGAACCCTACAATCAGCATCGCAGACCCCACCTCTATCTCGCCCGGCGAGCCAGGCAGATGCTCGGGAGTAAACGCCCGGTAATGGGTATTAACCGGCATTTTTGCCCGATCGATTTCGATAGCTGCGACATCGACCTCACCAGATGAATCGCGGCCCTGGGTCCAGATACCCTTGCCATCGCGATAAAGCGGAATTGAGTAGGTTGTCGACTTGGCAAGGTTTGCCGGGTCATCGTGCAGCTCTATCTCAATCCGATCCGGGTGGTGCCCACTCGGTTCATCAATCACGACATGCCGACTCGTTACCAGGAACAATCGCCCCTGGTTTTCAAAAAAGAACCCGGTGGCGTTAGTCAGAGAACGACTCTGCTTGAAAGTGAGGATTCTGGCCGTAGTGAGCAGAATGGAATCACTCGCCATGGACCGGGAGGATACACTTTGATCCATTTCATTGCTCATAAGTTGGTTTTTTGCCTGTAGAGTGAATTAATTTTGCTGTCTGCCTCCGTGTAAGTAAGCTGGCGGGTTAACCAGCAACTAAAGGCCAGGCCAGCTGTCCCTGGTTGCCGCCGCTTTGATAACTTCCCTGTTCTCCGCCGATCCGGGTGGCTCCGACTCACCGAAAATGGCACGAATCCAATGCCCGTCTGTGGGATTGGGGAACAGCACGTACTGGCTGCCAAAGCGTGAGCTGTCCTGCTCCATCAGTGCCAGTCGTTCGTCGACATCGGTGACGT
The DNA here is from genome assembly GCA_041395725.1 of Gammaproteobacteria bacterium. Taxonomy (NCBI): domain Bacteria; kingdom Pseudomonadati; phylum Pseudomonadota; class Gammaproteobacteria; species Gammaproteobacteria bacterium. Next base: position 4,987,679 of record JAWKZW010000001.1, read on the forward strand.
AGTAGCGCCTGGAAAAATCGTTCAGATTATCACCCAGCATGACCACCACCTCGTGAGTCTGGCGGATTTCATCCTGGATCACTTCCTTGTTGGAAGACTCCCGCAAAACAGTCAGGTGTCCAGCATCCGCATAGGGAAAGCCGGCACTGACCAGGTTGTCCAGCGCCAGCGCGTAAGTATCATCGCCCTGGTCGCGACTGGTGACATAAAACACCTCGACGTCATTTTCGGCACAGTAGCGCAGAAATGCCAACGCACCAGGACTCGCTGCAGCACGATTCGAGCGCACCCACTGATCCCAGGTACTGTCGTCGAAAAAATCCTGCCCCGCCGCCAGCAGAAATCCCCAGTAGGCATGGGACAACAGCAAAGTGTCGTCGACATCCGCGATGACGGCCAGGGGCTTGTCGCTCCGGCTGCGGCCGGCGATGGCGGCTGCAACGTGGAGCCTGGCAATATTGAAGCCCTGATGATAGAGAGCCCGGTATTCGGCCGCGGTTTGCTTCCAGGCTACCGCGTAGGTCAGGTTGTTGACTGCGGCCGGATCATCACCCGATTCCTGTGCCCGACTCTGAACACCGAAGAGAAGTAAAATTGCTGATAAAAATAAATAGATGGCACGCATGTCACTCATTGTTCCGCTTGTGCTGACAAACCCTGGGGGATCTCAGATTACTTACCACAAAGCGCTGTGGTAACCTGCCATGGGAACCCATGGGCTCCAGGGAAGCTCCGATTAGTTACCAAATGCCCTGGTAATTAATCAGAGCCTCCTTAGGCAAACTATAGCGCATTTTCCGTCGATCTGGTTATTCTGTCGGGACCCGACTACACTCTTCGACTGAATCATCCCCGTGACGGGTCGAATACTCAGATGCAGCCTCCCGACATCACCGACCTTCTTCCTGACGTGCGCGACGGCCTGAACCGCAAGGAACGGACAATCCTTTACGTGCTGAAGAAAACCCAGGAGGAACTGCAGGGGCGCAACGTGCCCACTATCATGCTCTATGGTCGGGTCGTGGAGCACATCGACATGAGTCAGGAAGAGTTCCAGGCCATTCTCAACCGGCTGGTAGGCCTGACCCGGTCCACTGACATGTAGCCTGAAAAATCGGGGCAGGTCTATTTTTCTAAAAACCAAGCAGTTCTATTCTATTCCCGGCCAGCGGATTCCCCTCAAAATCCGTAATCCTATCCGGGACGGCTCTGAACTCCCTATCTGGTGGCAGCCGGTCAGAACCCCATTACCCTGCCCTATTGCCTGGCGAACTTCTGGATGCGCCGGTTGATCACATCAGAGATATAGGCGTTGCCTTCCCGGTCCAGGGTCAGCGCATGGGCTTCGCCAAACTGACCGTTTTCCCGGCCGGGCCTGCCTATGGCACCCATCACCGTGCCGTCACTGGCCAGACGGGCAAACTGGCCATCGAAGCCGGTAGTGATGTAAAGGTGGCCATCATCGTGCAGGTACATGGCACAGACCATGGCATCGAAATTCCACACCCCCAGCAGGTTGCCCTCGGTGTCGAACCGGTGGATCCGCATGTTCTCCCGGTCCGCCACATGCACGATATCGTCTTCATCAATTTCGATGGCGTGCGCCACGGTAAACTGGCCGGCGTCGTAGCCACGGCTTCCCCACTGTGTAACAAAAGTGCCGTCCGGACCGAACTTCAGCACCCGGGGCTCGCCCGGCCCGTGCCCCTGGGCAACGTAAATATTGCCGGCCGAATCGATCGCTACATCATTGGGCTGATCAAACAGATGGTCGCCGGCCGCCTCGTTCCACTCACCGTTCTGTCCCCTGGTTCCCAGGGTCATCAACACATTGCCGTCGCGGTCAAGTTTCATCACCAGGTGGTCTGAGACGTCCGTGGCCCAGATACTGTCATCCGCAGTGATATGCAGCCCATGGGCCCTCCGGAACAGACCCTGCTGGCCAAAGGAACGAACAAAATCGCCGTTACCGTCAAATTCCAGAAACGGGGTACTGCCGCGACTGAAGACCACCAGGTTACCGCGATTATTCACCGCCACCCCGGCATAGGATTCGCCCGCGAACTCATCAGGCATGGCGAACGCCTCCTCGTACTCGATGGGGACGTACTCGGTCAGCGTGTAGGCCTGCAGCGGAAATAGCTGGCGATTGGGGCGTTGAGCCTGTGCTGTCAGTGGCATGGCCAACACCAGCAATATCAGACAGGATGTGTTAATTATTCTCATTGTTTTTCTCCTGTGGGCTGGGGAAACTCGGTTGGAAACTCTGATTGGTTACCGTATCGTCCAGCAATACTGAAGCAGAGGTCAAACAGTGTAACAAAGCCCGGAGCCAGGACCAGGCTTTTTATTAGCGGAACCTGCCACCGGTATCAGGCTAACGGCTGGCGCTGGAGACTGGCAGGTGCGGCATACTGTTCCGGCAAAGGGTGACCGCCTGCGCGGCGGCTCTGAAAGACGCACTAACGGCCCTTGAAAATCGAGCCAAGAATACCCCGCGCCAGGGAACGCCCTGCCCGACTGCCGATGCTGCGCACCATACTTTTAGCAAAAGCCTCCATCAGACCCTGTCTTTGCCGGCCACGGGCGACCGGTCTGGGCGTGCCCAGCTTCCTGGAGCGGACCTGACGATGCTGATCGGCCTCCCGGGCTGCTTCTTCGGCACGCTGCTGCAGCAATTCGAAGGCAGAACTGCGATCGAACGACTCCTCATAAACTCCCAGGCAGGGACTGTCGGCAATAACCGCCTGTCTCTCGGCCCTGGTGGCCGGCCCGATCCTGGACACCGGCGGCTTGATAAAAGTGCGCTCTACCACGGACGGCGCGCCATTGCCTTGCAGCGTGGAAACCAGCGCCTCCCCCACTCCCAGCTCGCTGATCGCCTGCCGAACCGAAAACCCCGGATTGGCACGAAAAGTTTCCGCCGCAACCCGCACCGCTTTCTGCTCCCGAGGCGTATAGGCCCGCAGGGCGTGCTGGAAGCGATTCGCCAGTTGCGCCAGCACCCGATCCGGCACATCACCCGGGCTCTGCGTAATGAAATACACCCCTACGCCCTTGGAACGAATCAGCCGCACGACCTGCTCGACTTTATCCACCAGGGCCGCGGGCGCGTTCTTGAACATCAGGTGTGCCTCATCAAAAAACAGCACCAGCCTGGGTTTCTCCGGATCACCGATCTCCGGCAGATTCTCAAACAGCTCGGACAGGAGCCACAACAGAACCGTCCCATAGACATCCGGTTCCTGGTAAAGCTTGTCAGCCACCAGCACGTTGACATAGCCCCTGCCCTCTGCGTCCCGGCGCATCAGATCGCCGAGGTCCAGCATCGGCTCCCCAAAAAAGTGTTTGGCGCCACTGCGTTCCAGCATCAGCAGACGTCGCTGAATCGCCCCGATGGACGCGGCCGACACATTGCCATAAAGCGTACGAAGTTCGGCGGCGCGCTCACCCACATGCTGCAGCATGGACCGCAGATCTTTGAGATCCAGCAACAACAGGCCCTGATCGTCGGCAACGGCGAAGGCGATATTCAGGATGCCTTCCTGGGTATCATTGAGGTTAAGCAGACGGGCCAGCAGCAGCGGACCCATATCGGTGATTGTCGCCCGCACCGGATGGCCTGCCTTGCCATACACATCCCAGAAGATGGTCGGGCAACCCTGCCATGCGTCGGTGGGCAAACCAAGCAGTTCGAGCCGCTCGGTGATCTTTGGATGCACCTTACCGGGCTGGCTGATGCCTGATACATCGCCCTTCACGTCACAGAGAAAAACCGGCACCCCCTGGTTGGAAAAGCTTTCCGCCAGGGCCTGCAGGGTCACCGTTTTGCCGGTGCCGGTAGCGCCGGCTATCAGGCCATGCCGGTTGGCCCGCTTCAGATTGAGCTGGATTGCCCTGACCGCCGCCTGGTCTGGGTCAGAGGATTTCACATAACCGATATCGATAGTCTGCTGGCTCATTGGTTCTTCGTTCTCCGCGACTGACAGGCTGCGCTTCCGGATTTGCACTGGTCTGCTGATATCCGGCAGAATTGGCGCTCCGCTCCGGGCAATTATACAGGCAATACTCATGCGCAAGTTGAAAATACCCCATGCTCTGCTGGTGCTGTTGACCAGCTGGTCCCTCGGCAGTTTTGCTCAGCCAGATAGTGTTGAGCAGGCAATGATCGCCTACATCGACAACACCAATGACGCCGCGGAACAACTGCTGATAGACAGCATCAACATCAACAGCGGCACCATGAACTTCGACGGTGTGCGGCAGGTGGGGCAACTGTTTCAAACGGAGTTCGAAGCCCTGGGGTTCGACGTCCGCTGGGAAGACGGCGCGCCATTCGGGCGGGCGGGTCACCTGATTGCCGAACACCATGGTGGCGGTGAAGGACCGAAGCTGCTGCTGATCGGCCACCTGGATACGGTATTCGAACCCGACAGTCCATTTCAGACTTTCACCCGGATTGATGCCGACCATGCCACCGGCCCCGGCATAGCCGACATGAAAGGTGGCATCGTCATTATTCTGCAGGCCTTGGGAGCCCTGCGGGAAACCGACGCGCTGGCACCGATGGAAATCCTGGTGGTGCTGACCGGCGATGAGGAACTGAGCGGCGACCCGCTGACCTTGAGCAAAAAGGCACTTATCGACGGGGCCGAGTGGGCGGATTTCGCTCTGGGCTTTGAAAACGGCGACGGCAACCCGGCCACCGCCAATATCTCCCGGCGTGGATCCTCCGGCTGGACACTGGAGGTGACTGGCACACCCGCCCATTCTTCCCAGGTATTCCGGGAAGACATCGGCCCCGGTGCCATTTATGAAACGGCCCGGATTCTCACCCTGTTCCTGCAGAACCTGCAGCAGGAAGAAAACCTGACTTTCAATCCCGGCCGCATTATCGGCGGCACGGATATAAGCTTCGATGACGGCAGCAGCAGCGGGACCGCCTTCGGCAAGAACAACGTGGTCGCCGAGTATGCCCGGGTAACCGGTGACCTGCGCGCCGTGTCGCTGGAGCAGCTGGAGCGGGCACGGGCTACCATGCGCGCCATCGTGGCGGACAACTTCCCCCATACCAGCGCGACTATCAGCTTCAGCGACGGTTATCCGCCCCTGGCGCCGACCGACGGCAACGCATTGCTGCTGGATGTTTACAGCCGGGTGAGTCTCGATCTGGGACTGGGATCAGTGGCAGCCGTCAATCCGCGGATGGCCGGCGCGGCGGATGTATCGTTCACCGCCGGACTGGTAGAGCGGGCAATCGACGGGCTTGGCATGAGCGGCTCAGCCGGACACACGGTCAATGAAACCGGCCAGCTGTCAGCCCTGCCGAATCAGTCGAAACGGGCGGCACTGCTGCTCTACCGCCTTTATCAGTAAGCGGTAAGCAGTCAGTCGCCGGTTTTTCAGTCAGTGTACTCAGCGTAGGCCCGCTGCAGCCAGTCGGCGGTACTGTCGTTAGCCGGCGCGTAACCGGCAGCCGGTGCACTGTCCAGCATTTGCTGCGGCGTCAGCCCCTGCACTTTGGCACGCACCAGATTGCCGCGGATCACCACCAGCATATCGCGAAACGCGCGCAGGTCGGCGCGACTCGATAACTGGCCATGGCCGGGAATCAGAATCGTGTCGTCGTTAATGACCCCGTCAATTTTCCACAGAGCATCGATCATACCGTCCAGCGTGCCACCGTTGGCCTGATCGATAAACGGCAGACCGTAGCGTACGAACATGTCACCGGTGTGCATGATGTTGCTGTCTCGAAAATAGACCTGCACGTCCCCGTCGGTGTGACCGTCACCGGTGTTAAGCAGGTCGACGGCGTTGCCGTTGAAATAGAAGCGCATCGCGTCGAAAAAGGTGATTGTGGGCAACCCCACCGGGTCATAGGGTTCCTGCACCCGGCCGCTGGCCAGCACCTGGGTGGCCTCCATACGCCGGCGGGCGTTGTCCTGTGCAACTATATAAGCACCAGCACGACCGAAATTTTCGTTACCGTCAGTGTGGTCGTAGTGGAAATGGGTATTGACGACGAATGCCACCTCGCGGTCGCTCAGCCCGGCGATGGCGTTAACTATCTTGTCAGTCAGGGGAGCGAATTGATCGTCGACAAGAAAGACACCGTCATCACCAACAGAGACGCCGATATTGCCGCCACTGCCCTGCAGCATGTAGACCCCGTCCCGCACTGGTGTCACGGTAATCTGCACCGCATCGAAATCCTGGGCCTGTCCCGCAACCGGCGCCAGGCACAGGACCATCGGCAGGATACCCAGGCGCAGTCTCCAGCGCTGGAACACGGTCCGGGTGAGGCTGGAAACAGCTTTCATACTGTTATTATTTTTCATAGAGTACTCCAATGGCTTGGTTGAACCGCCTCCTACTCTAGCCCGAGCCTGCGCAAAGGAACAGTTTAAATTTCCAGCCGGGGTTGCACACCCGCCAGCCTGGCCAGGCCCGGCTGGTGTCCGCTCTCCACTGATCAACTTGCGTGTCAGTGTTCATGCTTGGGGCTCAAGACTGAACCGGTTGAGGAGCAAGCCGATTCAAACCAGGGAAATCGACGTGAATAAAAAGACTTTTTTTGAGGATTTCGAAGTTGGCTCCACTGACGAGTTCGGCCACTACACGGTGACGCGGGATGAAATCATCGCATTTGCCAGTCGCTATGATCCGCAACCTTTCCATCTGTCCGAGGAAGCCGGCAGGGCAACCCACTTCGGCGGCCTCTGTGCCTCAGGCTGGCAGACCGGCGCCATGGCCATGCGTATGATAGTGGACAACATGCCGCCTGAGGGTTCCGGGTCATTAGGCTCTCCCGGCCTCGATGAGCTACGTTGGCTGAAGCCTGTATTCCCCGGTGACACCCTGCGAATCAAAAGCACCGTACTTGACCGCAGGGAATCCCGCTCAAGACCGGATATGGGGCTGCTGTTCCTGGAGAACCAGGTAATCAACCAGCACGATGAGGTCGTAATGAGCTTCAAGCCAACCGTGATGTACCGACGCCGGCAGGGCTAAACTGAACTGATAGTCCATGGCCTTTTTAACCCGAAGTCTCGGCAGTTCTCTCAGCCATTCAATTGATTGATAGTTTGAGGCAAGTTGGTATAGTCCTGACCATACCTGTTTACCAAGGGTAAACAGCTGCGTTCACCTGACACACTGCAGATTTCGAACCTGAGGATCAAAAATGTTCAGCCATATTATGCTCGGCGCCAACGATGTCGAGAAATCCAAGGCCTTCTACGATGCCACGCTGGGCGCACTGGGCCACAAGCCAGGGGTGATTGATGAGAAGGGACGCTGTTTTTACCTGACCGAAGCGGGGATTTTTGCCCTCACCCGCCCACTCAACGGGGAACCTGCCTGTCACGGTAATGGCAGCACCATCGGATTCAGTGCCGCCAGCACTGAAGCAGCCGATGCCTGGCATGCCGCGGGCCTGGCCAACGGCGGAACCACCTGCGAGGATCCGCCGGGCATCAGGGAAGGCAGAACCGGCAAACTGTATCTGGCCTACCTGCGCGACCCGGACGGCAACAAGCTCTGCGCCCTGCATCGGATCAAGGGCTGAACCAGATCAAGCATTCCCTCCTGGCCAGAAAACGCCCCAGTGCCGGACACTGTCTGGTACTGGCCGCTACGCTGGCTCTGAGCCGCTGTGCTGCCCCGCTACCCGAAGGCACGGACATGATCACCTGGTACGCGGTGAATCCCGGTGGCACACTGCGCATCGTTCTCTACGATCTGGTGTGCGATCGGCAATGCGCCAACCTCAGGCTCTCCAGTCGCCAGGAGACCGCCATTGAAACCTGTGCAGACGCGGAGGGGGTTGCCAGTGTGCGGTATCGCCCCCACGGCTATGCCAGCCGGGTAGAAGGCTGGACTTACAACTCTGTCAGACGCAACCAGCGCGTCTACATACAGTAGATTCCAATATCCCTTCAACCCTGCTAGAGTCCCCGACATGCAGACTCCTACCTCCACACTGCTCCGCAAAGCCGCCGTTTTTCTAGCACCGTACAAGAAGCAGATGGCCCTGGCCCTGCTGGCGCTGGTGGTGACATCCGGACTGACCCTGGGCCTGGTGCAGTATGTGCGTATTATCGTGGATACCGGGTTCGCAGCCGGCTCAACAAGCTCTCTCAACACGGCGGTGGCCGGCTTCATCATTGTGGCGATCCTGCAGGCAGTGGGCACGTTCACCCGCTTCTACTGGGTATCCTGGCTGGGCGAGCGGGTTACCGCCGATATCCGTAAAGCAGTGTTCAACCACATCATCGATCTCCACCCGGGGTATTTCGAAGCCAACCTCAGTGGTGAAATTTCTTCCCGCATCACCACCGACACCACGCTGATTCAATCGGTGATTGGCTCCTCTGCCTCCATCGCCCTGCGCAATCTCCTGATGCTGATCGGCGGCGTGGCCTTGCTGTTTATTACCAATCCCCGGCTGACCAGCGTGGTACTCGTCTGCATTCCATTGGTAGTGGGCCCGATTCTCTATTTTGGCCGCAAGGTGCGGCGCCTTTCCCGCAGCAGCCAGGACGAGGTTGCCAATGTCGGGGCCTACGTGGGCGAAAGTATTCTGCAGATAAAGACCGTGCAGGCCTTCAATCATCAGCAGCATGACGACCGCCTGTTCAGTGAACACGTGGAGAAAGCCTTTGTAGTAGCGAAAAGTCGTATCTGGATGCGCTCGGTGCTGATAGCCATGGTCACCACCCTGGTATTCGGTGCTCTCGGCGCCATGATCTGGGTAGGCGGGCAGGATGTCATCAGCGGCCGCATGTCCGCCGGTGAGTTGACGGCGTTCGTCGCCTATGCCGTGCTGGTGGCTGCCGCCGTGGGCGCCATCAGCCAGGTGATCAGCGAACTGCAGCGGGCCGCCGGCGCCCTGGAACGGTTGATGGAGTTACTGGAAGCCGAGAACGAAATCACCGCGCCGGAACATCCGCAGCATCTGGCTGATGATTTCAAAGGCCTGCTGGAAGTCGACGCCGTGCGCTTCTGCTACCCGACCCGACCCGATACCCCGGCCCTCGACGAAGTCACCCTGACTATCAACCCCGCTGAAAGCGTCGCGCTGGTAGGCCCGTCCGGGGCCGGCAAATCCACTCTGTTCGACCTGATCCTGCGCTTCTATGATCCGCAAGTCGGCAGCATTCGCCTTGACGGCATCAATATAAGAGACCTGGATCCTGTGGAGCTGCGCCGCCATATTGCCATCGTTTCCCAGCAACCGACCATGTTTACCGGTAATGTTTGGGACAATATCCGCTACGGCAGACCGGACGCCACAAATGAAGAGGTCTATGCCGCCGCCGAGGCAGCCTTTGCCGATGACTTCATCCGCAAACTGCCGGAGGGGTATGACAGCCATCTGGGAGAATCCGGCATTCGCCTGTCCGGTGGACAGCGGCAGCGCATTGCCATCGCCAGGGCAATCCTCAAAGATCCCGAGATCCTGCTGCTGGACGAGGCCACCAGCGCACTGGATGCCGAAAGTGAACGGAAGGTTCAGATGGCCCTGGAGAAGTTGATGGCGAATCGCACCTCACTGGTCATCGCCCACCGACTGGCCACGGTCATGAATGTCGATCGTATTGTAGTGATGGACAGCGGCAGAGTGATCGACCAGGGCAGTCACCGGGAACTGCTGGCAAGCTGCCCTCTCTACGCCAAGCTGGCCCGCCTGCAATTCTCCGAAGGCCGCGCCGCCTGAGGCTGCAATCAAGCGGCATGCAGCGCTGGTTTTAAGGTTCTCCCCACAACTTATTCAACACGTCCAGCTCACGCCGGCCTTTTTCCCTGTCAGGCTGTGCCAGCATCATCAATGCCAGTTTTTTGGGATTCAGATGAGGGTTGTATTGGCGGGCCCTGGCAATATATTTGGGTGCTTCTTCCGGTTGCCCAAGCAGCACCAGTTCGATAGCCGCAATCACATTGGCATAACCGTAGGCCGGGAACGCCAGTATCTCCGCCTTGACCAGCGGCAGTGCCGTTTCGTAATTGCCGGCCAGGTGCTCCACCAGGGCAAGATACCAGGGCTGAATATTCGCCATCCCCGCCTCCGGGGCTATCTCCATGGCGCGCTCGATCGCGCGCCGCCCGTCGTCGTAGCGCCCGACATAGGCGTAGGCCTGGCCGATGGATAATAGCGCCTCGGCGCTGGCAGGGTTGCGCTTCAGAACCGCTTCCAGGGTTTCGATAGCACGCGCCTGCAGGCCACCGTAATTTTCCGCAGCACCGATCCAGACCAGCGCGTACAGGTCATCGCCTGCCAGGGATTTCGCCAGCCGCAGGTGTCTCTTGGCTTTCTCCAGCAAGGCCACAAACTCTTCGTCCGTGTACATGCCATTGACCAGCAGAGCATTGCAGGCCCAGCTCAGCATGGCATGGGCCAGGCTGGATTCCGGCGCCAGCTCCAGAGCCTTCTCCAGGTTGGTGAGATTCTGTTTGAACACCTCGGGATTGGCAGCGGTCTGTTGCCCGGATGCGACGGCCGAACGCATGCAATAGCCCCATACCCCCAGCTGTTCTTCCGGTAATCGCTGGGCCCGGGCTGTCTCGGCGGTAATCAGATGAGCGAACAGGCTGCCGGCGATCCTGGCGACAAACTCATCGTAATCTTCTTCGACAGATTCAGTGGAGGCATCAAAGTTCTTAGCCCAGATCGTTGTGCCGGAGTCTGTCTCGATGAACTGCACACCAATCCGCAGGCGCGACCCCAGTTTACGGATACTGCCCTCCACCACGTAGCGCACCTCAAGGTCCCTGCCGATATCCCGTACCCCGGCGGACTGTTCACTGAACGCGATCGTTGCGGCCCGGGCAGCGACCCGAATGTGCCGGTTTGCCGACAATGCCGTTATGATGTCTTCGGTCAGGCCGTCGCCAAGAAACTCAATATCAGGATCGGATGAACGCAAGGTGAAGGGCAGGATGGCGATGCCAGGCCGATCTGAACCGGCCGGCACGTCACCCGCTGCCGGGCTGCTGGCCACGGTCGCCGGCGCGGCACTACCGGCATCCTGCCAAAGAGCTTCCAGGGCCTCATACTCGCGAGCCCCCTTGTCGCGGTCCGGTTGTCCGAAAATCATGTGGCGCAGCTTGGCCGGCTGCAACTGCGGGTTGTGCTCCTTCGCTTGCGCAATATAACTGCTGGCCAGCGGCTCATTGCCGATGAAAAAGGCGCAAAGCCCGGCAATAATATTCGCGTAACCGTAAGCCGGCTCATCACGAACCTTGCGCTCCAGATGCGCAGCGGCCACTTCGTAGTCGCCCTGTACATAGTAAATCTGGCCGCGGACCCAGTCGTAATAATGGGAATAGCCTTTCTCAGGAGCCAGTTCCTCGGCGCGCGCGATAGCCTCCCGGGCCGCATCGTAGTTGGCCAGGTAAATATTACTCATGCTGGCAATGTACCAGGCCTCCGCACTGGCCGGATTGCGTCCCAGCACCTGGTTCAGGTGGTAAAGCGATCGCTCCTGCATGCCGGCGAAATTTTCCGTGGCCGCAATATAGGTAAGGGTCAACAGGTCATCCTGAACCAGCTCTCTAGCCAGGGCGAAATGAGTCTTTGCCTTCTGCAACAGCGCATCATATTCAGCGTCTTCGTAGAGCCCATTGAGAATCGCCGAATTGCAGGCCCAGGCCATGAGTGCGTTGGCCAACGGATAATCCGGAGCGAGCTCGATCGCCCGGTCCAGGTCAACAATCACCCGCTGCCAGCCATCAAGCGACCCGGCACCGCGTCCGATGGATATGGCGGCCCGCTGACAATACTCCCAGGGGCCCAGGGTTTCGGGCGGGGCATGGGTGGCGCGCTCGGCCTCCGCCGCATATAACTGGGTAAACAGATTTCCGACCATCCGTTCCAGGATGGCATCGGACGAAGTCAGCAGTTCATCCAGCGGGGCATCAAACTTTTTCGCCCACACATGCGCGCCAGTCGTCGCTTCGATCAGCTGAATGGTGACACGACACTGATTGCCCATTTTGCGGATGCTGCCCTCTACCACATAGCGCGCATTGAGCAGCCTGCCCACCTCCCGGATATCAGCAGATCTGCCTTTGAAAGCGAAGGAAGAGGTGCGAGCGGCTACGGACAGATGCCGATTACTGGACAGCGAGGTGAGCATGTCCTCGGTCAGGCCGTCAGCCAGAAATTCGATTTCCGCATCGGTGGACATATTAACCAGCGGCAGCACCGCGATCCCGGGTCTGGAATCGGAGCTGCCCTCCTGATTTCTCACGCCTGGCAGCGGTTCCTCACCACCAGGTGAAGTTGAGGCAGACCTTTCCGGTATCCTGCCTGCTGGTCTGGTTTCCAGGTCCTGTTCAACAACTCCGACACTGCAGGGCGGCCCCAGAGAGCTGACCAGCTGCTGAAAGCCACTGTCCTGATCCGTACCGTCCCAGGCGGAAAAGTCCAACGCATGAAGCTGACGAAACCCGAGGGGGGGAGCTGTGCCATCCAGAGAGATTGGCAGCAGTTTTCGCTCCGTACGGGCATACTCGGCCTCGTCCCGAACCCAGTGCGAGATCACGGAGCTGCTTGACCACGCCACAATCACGATGGCTGCCGCCATCAGCTCGGTTTCGATCAGTTGGGAAAACTCGGCGCCTCCGCTGATATTGCGATCCCACCAGACTGAATATCCTGTTCCGGTCAGGGCGCTGGCAAGGTTCTCCATCCGGGCTCTGTCGTCCCGTGCGTAGGAAATGAAAATGTCAGCCAACTTACCCTGCTCCCTCAACCTGCTACTGCCTTTGAGCACGAAGCATAAAATTATTACACCGCCAAGTCCATGCATGCTCTCGCGGGTACAGCAACACTTACCGCCCCAGACGCCGCGTGACCAGATAGTGACGCGTTGCCCACTTTGGAAACCCAGCTCCCTGCCGGCTCATTGCTTTCAGAGTCCGATTGAAAATTATAAGATCAACCACACTAGCGGCTGAAACGTCGGATACAGTCCCCCGCTGCCCCGGCAATATGCCAGGTCACGGCGCCCTCAAACCTGTCAATTCCGGGTACTGAAATAAATAACTGCATACACGAGTACGGAAATGGCGATATAAAGCCTTTCCACCAGTCGTCGCCGGTCCGGGTTATCCCGGGCCCTGCTGATATCAACGAGCGCCTGACGGAGCAGAAAAGTGTATAGGACATAGTAAAGAAACGGGATAACGTGAATAGAGACTGGATAGTCCGCGAGCGTCGTTCCAAACAGATTCAGGATCCAGCCAATCTCCGCGTAAATGCCGAACAATCCGAGCCCGGCATTGATGAACATCCACTTGACCTCCTCCCGGCCGAACATGGCCAGGTAGAAAATCAGGTATACCAGAATGGCGAACCCGCCGTGCATATAGAGAAAACCGGCGCCGGGCCCGTCGAGGGAATAGGCCATGAAAAAACCGGACAGGCCGAAGGCCAGCATGTGCACCATGAAAAAAGGATAGATGTAGAGCCAGGGGATCTCGGCGCCCTTATCGTATTTTTTGCCGTTGATGGTCAGTGCGCTTTTAAGTTTCATAGAGTGACCAGGATGCACCGCATCCGGAAGTTCAATTGAACAGCTGCTTTACCAGCCTGACCAGCAGTCAAAGTGATCCTTCGCCCAGGGTCATGGGTCACATCAGTTCGATCAGCACCCCCGCCTCAGCGGCTCACAAAGCTTGTCGCAGGCTGCTCGCCTGATGCATTGCGCATACTGTACTGTCCGGTCTGGTTGGGACCGACTGCGGCACCATCAGGCAACCACGCCAAATAATCGACCAACACCTGCTGTTAACGCCATAGCGAGCGCGCCCCAGAAAGTTACGCGAATCGCACCAACAGCAATAGGGGCGCCACCAGCCCGTGCGGCGAGAGCGCCGAGCACCGCCAGAAATACTAACGAGAAACCGGCAACTACTGCGATCAGCCGGGATTCTGGTACAACCCATGCCACCAGCAAGGGAAGAGCAGCACCAATTGTGAAGGTTGCTGCTGAAAAAAATGCTGCCTGGACGGGCTGAGCACCAGAACCCTCTGATAACCCTATTTCATCACGGGCGTGAGCCCCGAGCGCGTCATGAGCCATCAGTTTTTCTGCGACCTGCATCGCCAGGGCTGGCTCAAGCCCCCTGGTTTCATAAATCTGCGCAAGCTCTTCCTTCTCAAATTCGAAATCGTTCTCCAGTGATCGCTTCTCGATCATCAGGTCGGCGTTTTCGGTATCTGACTGTGAGCTTACAGACACATACTCGCCAGCTGCCATTGACATTGCCCCGGCAACCAACCCCGCAACACCCGCCAGCATAATACTCTCCGCTGAAGCACTGGCCGCGGCCACACCGATAATAAGACTGGCGGTAGATACGATGCCGTCGTTAGCACCCAGTACAGCTGCACGCAGCCAGCCAACACGATGCGATCGGTGAATTTCATGGTGACTCATGGGGTGCCTCGGTCGCTTTAGCGCACACAACAACTCAACAATGAGGCCATGGACCTCACAATAGAAAACAGCGGGTTTACCTTGTAATTCGACATCAGCCAATCCGACTGAGTAAAACCTTACGAAACACGAAAATATTGTCCCGTCAATCCACTGCAACCTGGAAACAAAAGGTATATCCGATACTGTGGATTGTCCAGCCTGTTGACCTGTGTGCCTGCCAAACCTCGTAATCGTTAAGATCAGCAACTGATCGACGGCCTGTTATCCCCCGGGCAGCCCGGGCGGACCAGGAAGATGAGGAGCGGATCGTGCCTGGCAGACATAGGTTGAACAAGGCCCGGAAAACTTTGCTGCATGAATGCCATTCTCTTTATAGCTGTCGAGTAAGTCGTGGCTCAGCCTGCTTGACAAGCTTCCGCTCCCGGTACGTTCACAGTTCTGAAATCCTATGAGGAAGTGAATACTCATTGGAGAACAGGCGCATCGTTCAGGTTCAGATTCAGATTCAGATTCAGATTCAGATTCAGATTTAGATTTAGATTTAGATTCAGTTTCAGTTTCAGTTTCAGGATCCGCAACGGTTTAATGTCGCCCCCAACAGAAGGCTTCGTGGCGCGAGACAGGCTGTTGCTGCAATCAAAGCCCAGCGCCGAGGGAGGGAAAATGACCGCCCTACAGGGCATTTTCCTGACTGAGGGCACCCCGGAGGGGCGCGGGCTGCAGCAACAGCCTGTCCCGCGCCACGGAGCCGATCGAAGCCCCCTTACACCTCCCTACCCCACCTTCCTGCCCCATCTTCCTATCCCACCGTCCTACCCCACCTGCGGACCACACCGCCCCGGCTCGCCGACCCCACCCGCCAACTCCTGCTGCCGTTCCCAAATTACTCTTCCCACTATAAAGCCTTTAAAGCAGCCGACCCCGATGCGCTCAGCCTGAGAAGGAAGGTCAAGTCATGCCAATTGACCCTCAGGCCCACTTGAAGTAACTTCATTTTAAGCTCGGCATACAGAAAAGGGCTCTCCAGCCTTGAAAATAATAAGAAGTCAAAAAACGTGCTTATGTAAAAACAACCGATCGGTCCACAGCGCTGCCTGGTTCGCCCGACCATCAAAATGAAATCAATGAGGATTAAGAAATGAGATGTTTAAAATGGAATCCGCTGCTATCGATTCTGCTGGCGATATCCGGTTTTTTCTCTTTACCCGCATTCGCTGATGGCACTTACATCGGCGAGGCCTGCTGGGAAATACAAGGCATAGGCGACGAAGAACCCAGCGAGGGCACGGACTACATCAAACTGGCAATCTTCGATATCGGCGACGGCCACTTCACACTGAATGGGTACTCCTTCAGCAGCGATGACGAATCGGTGGATGAACGAACCTTATTGAATGGGAACGGGGAGTTATTCGGGGATCAGATTATTTTTCAACTGAGCGGACTTACCTCGGACCCGGATGAAATGTTTTCCCTTTCCGTTCGCACTGTGCTGTCGCTCAGCACCTTAAGCGGCACCGTCGATGTTCTCGGCACAGGGATAGACAGAAACACCCAGGAGTCTGGCATTCTGTCCGATTCAGGAACTGTGACTATTGCCGTGTGTCCGTAGCAGACTCTTCCAGAAACAGAGTGAGAGCATAAAGGAGGGAAAATGACCGCTTTCAAGGGCATTTTCCTGACCGAGGGCACCCCGGAAGGGGCGCGGGGTGCAGCAACAGCAGGTGCCGCCCCGCGAAGCCGATCGAAGCCACATCAACCCATCCCTGACCAGGCATCGTAACCACGACAACTGAGCGCTGAGCGGGTAACGCAAAGTTGTCAAACGTTGAGATAATGGCCAGCTAACGGTCTGGCACCCGCCCCCCGGTAATCTGCTTCATCACTCTGCCCCGCTCCAGCCGCTCGTCCTCTCCTACCTGATTAGCCAGCAACACAGCCTGGTCTTCAACTGTGGACGGATAGCGACGCAGGAAATCCCGGGCGCTCATGGCCTCGGGCAAACGCACCAGGTTGAGACGATGGGGGGCAACATCCCGGTAGCGGTCATCGCTCAGCGGGCGGAAACTCATGATCGACTCTGCCAGTACCCGACCATTACCGTCCCAGCGAGCCGCCAGGGTATAGCCGAGAATCTGATAGACGTTACCGTCTTTGGCGGCATACAGCACATAACCTCTGACGGGATCCCCCTGCTGCCCTTCGGGCGGATTGACACTGAAATCCGCCCAGGCTACATCCAGACTGTTGAGGGTCTGACGGTCACTCTGATTCGCCGTAATACCCGGCTGCTGCAGAAACGCTGACAACGCTGCCTGAGGTGAAGCGGCCTCGGCGAACGACAGCTGCATGACCGCGTCCCTGCCCGGTGCCCCCGCCTGAACCGACTGGGAATTGTTCTGAGTGGCCCAGTCAGTGGGAAAGGTCAGCTCCAGGCCCAGCTCCGGCTGGATGAAGCGCCGGCCAATGAAATAGCCCTGTCGCGGGTCCTCACCAAACACCAGACCGTCAAGCCGGGCCAGAAATTCATCCCGCCCCAGACGGTAATCACTGAAACTCTGTTGCGAGCGGGCGATGCGCTGCTCATTGGCAGCCACACGGTCACCGGGATTGGGATGGGACAGCATCCAGCCCGGGACTCCCATCTCCTCGGCACTGGGGCTGGTGGACTGCAACATACGCATTACCGCAGTCATACCGGCCGGATCGTGGGTAGTGCGCAGCATGTAACGATAGCCCAGCTCATCGGCCTGCGCCTCGTCCTGGCGACTGTAACGCAGGGATAAAAGCTGAAACGCCTGCATGAACGCATCGCTATTGGCTCTTACCGTCTCAGACAGAATGGCGCCCCCGATAAAACCGATCATTCCCAGTTGCTGCTGGGTAATTCGCCGCGCCGCATGACGGGCCGTCACATGTCCCACTTCATGCCCAAGTACGGCTACCAGTTCTGCTTCGGAATTCATGTTGGCGAGAATGCCGCGGGTAATGTAGATGTAGCCACCCGGCAGGGCGAAGGCATTGATCAGTTCGTGATCCACCAGCTTGAACGACCAGGGAAGATCAGGGCGCTCAGAGTTGGCGGCAATGGTCATGCCCAGTTCCGTGACATAGTTCTGCAGATCTTCATCCGGATAGCCCCCCCCGAACTGGGCGGTGGCTGACGGATCAGCCTGTCGCCCCATCTGGATTTCCTGGGCTTCACTGACGAAACTCAATTCCCGCTCGCCTGTGGCCGGATTGACAGCACAACCCTGCAGATACAGCAGCGATAAGAGAAGCAGCGCCAGCACGCCACGCCGCGAAGCCTCTGTGTGCCTCAGTCGAGTCGTTTCGAAAGGATGTCTCATAGCAAAAATCTGTGTGGCCTGGTAAAAAAGGAAGTCAATTCAGGGTATTTTGAGTCCAACCCGCCGGTAATGTGCAAGGTATCTCTGAAAGCGAGTGTTTTTCAAGCACTGCGGTCGGAAAACTGGTAGAAAGGATCAGACCGGGCTGGGGAACAGACTGTGAACAAGTGCAATTATTTTAATTCTTCCCTGCTGGCCCTGGCACTTCTGCCCGGTCTGAGCTTTGCTGCTGAGCGGGTGGGGGATTTCTCGCTGCTGGACGAGCAGGGATACCACCATAGCATGAGCTGGTACAACGATCACAAGTCCATTGCCCTGCTGGTGCATGCCAGCGGCAGCGCGGCAACCGAGTCGGCGCTGCCGGCCTTCGAAGCCCTGCGAGACGAATACACTGACCAGGGCGTCGAGTTCATGCTGATCAACCCGATGGGGAGATACAATCGTGAGGCGGTACGTGCGCAGATCCTAGCCTGGGGCGTCGATAGCATGCCTGTGCTGATGGACGACGCGCGGGTCGTATCCCAGGCCCTGGGCATCGAACGGGCCGGGGAAGTCCTGCTCTATAATCCCAGATCCTTCGCAGTTGAATACCGCGGCAGCGTGGCAGGTGCCGAGCAGGCTATCGACGACATACTGGCCGGAAACGAAGTCAGCGCTCCCCTGCTGGCGACAACCGGTGAGCCGATTGACTACCCCGTTCAGTCGGTAGTGTCCTATGCCAGGGACGTGGCACCGGTTCTGGCTGAACAATGTGCCAGCTGCCATCGGGAAGGTGGCGTCGCGCCGTTTGCCATGGATAGCCATGCCATGGTGCAGGGCTGGTCACCGATGATTCGCGAAGTGCTGATGACGCGGCGCATGCCGCCTGGCCAGATCGACGCCCATATCGGTGAGTTTATTAATGATCGACTGGTGGATGACGCCGACATCCGCAATATCATTGCCTGGGTTGAGTCCGGCGCCCCCCGGGACGGCGACAGCGATCCGTTGACCGAACTGACCTGGCCGGAATCCAAGTGGGCGTTTGGTGAGCCGGACCTGATTCTCGACATTCCCGCCACCACCGTGCCGGCCACCGGCAATGGGGTGTTCAGCAATGTGGAAGTGGTTTTCGACATGACCGAAGACCGCTGGCTGAAAGCCAGCCAGATCATCGCCGGCGACCGCTCGGTCCTGCACCACACGGTAAACCGCCTGGATTTTCCCGGTGAGGAAGGCCGCGGTTTTCTTGGTGGCGATCCAAATCCGGATAAGGCCAGTATCACCGCCTATGTACCCGGCGGCACACCACGGGCCATGCCGGAAAATACCGGCGGCCTGGTGAAAGCCGGTTCCGTGCTGCATCTGAATATGCACTACACGCCGAACGGTCGGGAAACTACTGATACCAGCCAGGTAGGAGTCTGGTGGTATGCCAACGACGAGGAACCTGCAGAGCGCATGAACGGGCAGTGCGCCTGCATCTTCCCATTCAACTGGACCACCATTCCGCCTTACGACCCGAACTTTGAACAGACCCAGACCATTACCATTTCCAAAGATGCGCACATGTACAGCTTTCTGCCACACATGCACTTCCGCGGCAAATACATGCGTTTCTATGCGGACTACCCCGATGGCAGCCGTGAAAAGCTGGTCAATATCGCCAAGTACAATTACAACTGGCAGCTCAGCTACACCTACCAGGAGCCGAAATTCATTCCGGCGGGCACGGTCATTACCGCGGTCGGTGCTTTCGACAATTCACCTCAGAACCCCGCAAATCCGGATCCTTCCCGGGCGGTGGACTGGGGTAACGAAAGCTGGGATGAGATGTTTTTTGGCGCCATGCAGTATAAGTACGTCGAACAATAATCCGTTGTCGCTTCGACTCAAAAAGCCCGGTCAATAACCGGGCTTTTTCGTTCCAGAAGCAGAAGCTTTAGCCCTGGACGATTGGCGAGTATTCCACTCCCCACCAGGGTCGATTCTTCAAAATCAACAATACCAAGATCATCCTCCCGGTTTGATGCTGCAGTGACTGGTTGCAGTGTCCTCTGGCAGGCTGTAATCTGCGCCCTGTTACAGGCCCTACGTGCACTGGGCTGTGCAGGTCAGTGCCGCTGCCCTGGACCGACCATTCATTCATTCATTAATTAATTACACAACGGGAGATCCCCATGACCGCAGCCAGGCTGAAAGTGCTTGTTCCGGGTTTTGTTCTGCTCACCTCGGCGCTACTGATCAACGGCCACAGCTATTCACAGGATACCGACAGGCAATTGGACCTGACCGCCACCCTGTTCAAGTGTCTGACAGAGATGTCCAAGGCGGGTGCGGGAGATTTCTATGTCGACAACATCCTGGGCGATGTTGATGCCACGTTAGCCGTCGCCAACTCGTCGACAGGAGGCACCTATCCACCAGGCTCGGTGGTGTCTCTCATTCCCTCCGAAGTAATGGTCAAGCATCGGGAAGGCTGGAATCCGGAAACCAACGATTGGGAATTCATCGAACTGAATCTTGCCGACGGGGAAGCTGCCTTTGCAGCACGGGGCACCACGGAAGTGGTCAACCAGTTCGGGGGTAACTGTTTTGGCTGCCACCAGCTGGCGCGACCGGAATGGGATCTGATCTGTGGTACAGATCATGGCTGCGCACCACTGCCGGTATCACGGGAAATGCTGCTTGGCATGCAGGCCAGTGATCCCCGCTGCGTAAGAGAAAACTGAGAATTATTGTCGCATTGGCGTGGCAAGGATGCTGCGCTGAAAAATCTTCTGGCAGACGGTCTGTTGACCGTCTGCGCGGCCGATGTCGTACGTGGCAAGGACATGACAATTTTCTGCGTACGACGCCTCGCAGCAGCACCTGGCTGACTCCTGCAAAACGTTGTGGCAAATATTCAGAGGTTCCTTGGCTGTAAGGAACGTTTTCTCACCTGTTTGCCTTATCTTTACGTTTCCTTATCGTCACTCAAAACCAGTCAACGGTCTGTCAGTCAGCATTACGCAGGCCACCGAAGGCCGCGAAATAATCCTTGAAAAAGCCAGCAAGCTCCATGCTCATCAGAGCGAACTCCTGATCGAACTGCTGAGCCGGATTTTCGGGATCGGGATCGCCTTGGTCTTCCTGCATACCCTCGAAGCGAAGCCTTTTGACAGTCAGGTCATCATGCACGATACAACTCAGTATATTGTTCCACATGACCCCTAGTGACTTGACGCGCTTTTCTGCGGCGAGCATGACCTGCAGCTCCTCGGTCAGCAGATCCTGCCCCTTACAACGGACCACGTTACTGCCGTCCAGAGGATTATAGAGTTCGCAGTCATGCTCGATAGTGAACTTGTGCGTGGCCTTGTGATCACGCAACCAGCGGGTCATCACGTCACCGGGTGAGCGTTTGACATCGGGTTGGGCCACTGGCAATGAACCAAGACTTTCCCGCAACAGGTTCAGCAGCGCTTCGGCCTTTGGAGCACTTGGCGTATCGACAACCAGCAGGTTTTCCCGTGGCGCCAGGTAAGCATAGAGCTGCTGATTCCGGACAAAGGCCTGGGGCAGCAAGGTGGCGAAAACATCCTCCTGTATCTGTCGCCGCTCCTTTCTGTACACCTTGCGTGCCTGGCGTTCTTCCAGCTCCGCTACCCGCTCTTCGGTCGCATCCCGCACCACCGACACCGGCAGCAGTCGCTCCTGTTCCTGGGCGCAGATCATAGTGTAGTCGCCAACCGTATGGGTCAGCATCTCGCCTTCTTTGCCTAGCGGACTGACCCAGCCCAGGCTGGATTTATCGTAGCTGCTGCAGGGCTGGAACAGATGCTCTGCCAGCTTTTCCTCCAGGGCTTCGGGACTGTGTTGAAAGGGTTCAGTGAGGACATAGAGACGGATATTCTTAAACCACATGTGCAGCAACCTGTGCGACTGGCAGTGCGCGGACCGCCAGAGTGACGCCCGTGACAGCAACCCCGCGGGGACCCTGCCAAAGGCAAAGCGCGGATTATTCTACAGCCGGCAACAAGTTTCCAGCACCAGCCCCAAGTATTCGAGTGATGGCGATAGCACTGGCCTCCTCACCCGAAATCAGTATAGACTCGCGGTCCCACGCGGGGACGGCGTCCCCAGATTGGGTACGTATTCCAGACAGCAAGAAAAAAGCAAACCGCCATGCATATTACCGCCACCGGCAACGCCCTGTTCAGTAAAACCCAGCAGCGCGTCCTGGGACTGCTGTTCGGAGCACCCGAACAGCAGTTCTACACCAACCAGATAGTCCGTCTTGCGGACATGGGCCGGGGCACGGTGACCCGCGAACTGGAGCGGCTGGAATCTATCGGCCTGATCCATTCCAGCCGGGAAGGGAATCAGCGCTATTACCAGGTGAACCCCCATTGCCCGCTGTATCCGGAAGTGCTGGGCATCGTGAAAAAAACCTCCGGAATCGATGCCATTGTTGGCGATGCCCTGGAAAGCTGGCGGGATCGCATTGTGCTGGCGTTTATTTATGGCGCCATCGCCAGCGGCAGGGAAACCGTCGACAGCCCGATCGAGCTGCTGATCATCGCGGAGAACCTGGCCTATGGGGATGTCATGCTGACCCTGAATGAAGCCTCCAGGGCGGCCAGCCGGCCCATTAAACCTTCCATCTACACCGGCACGCAGATCCGCCGGGAACTGCTAAAGCGCAACACCTTTATTAATCGGGTCATGGGTAATCCCAAGCTGTGGGTTCTGGGCGATGACGGCGCCTTGCTGGAGATTCGCCGGTCAGTCACACCCTGACACACTGCCGGGCCGGGTCGTGGCAATCCGGCAATCCGGCAATCCGGCAATCCGGCAATCCGGCAATCCGGCAATCCGGCAATCAAGCAATCAAGCAATCAAGCAATCAAGCAATCAAGCAATCAAGCAATCAAGCAATCAAGCAATCAAGCAATCAAGCAATCAAGCAATCAAGCAATCAAGCAATCAAGCAAAAGGCTCTTAAGCCTTATTAAAGTTCCCCCCGCTACACTGCAGTCATCCCAGCAAGGAGACTAACGTGAAACGCACTCTGACTCGATTTCTGCTCAACAGCTGCCTGGCGTCTGTTATGCCTGTGCTACCAGTGGCGTCAGTGCTGTTTGTGGCGACGCTTCCGACCCTGGGCTTTGCCCAGGGTGAGCCGCAGGACAGCCTGGACGCCCAGCTCCAGCAATGTGATTCCTGCCATGCCCCCGCGGCCCGGATTCGTTCCATTGCGCCGGTTCTTAACGGCTTGCCCCGCGGCTACCTGAAGGAACAAATGGAGAACTTCCTCTCTGGACAGCGCGGAAGCAAAGACACAGACCATTTCATCACTCAGATGACTGGGCAGCTTGCGGACCTGCCACCATCTGCCATCGAAAAACTGGCCAGGCATTACGCCAGGCAGCCGGCTGTGATGTCAGAGGAAACAGTCAGTGGCGACGCAGCAGCGGGTGAACCGCTCTTTGAAGAGCACTGTGCCGGCTGCCACAACAGTACCATGGGGCGGCTTTTTACTCGAAGCCCACCTATCGCCCAGTTGAACGGCACTTACTTGCTCGCTCAGCTGCAATCCTTCGCGAACGGGCAGCGATCATTCAGCAAATCCGGAAAACACAAGACGAGGATGGTGGAGGTTGCTAAACGTTTCAACCAGCAGGAACTGCTCAATATTACCGCCGCTATCAAGCAACCTTTAATTGAAAAGCCTTAGGGAGCCTCTGATTAATTACCACAATGCTGGGCAGTGACCCAGCCTGGTCGCCGTGTCACTGCTTCTTCAGGGCGGCCTGCAATAAATCTCCCAGGCTACCCTGCTTGCCAGTTGATTGCGTACTTGATTGCGTACTACTCCTGCCCTCTCCTCTGGGCTTTTTGATCCGCTGATCAGCCCCGGCCCTGGCCGGGGATTTTTTTGCCTCCCCGGCAGAATCCTCCAGGCGCATAGTCAGAGCAATCCGGCGTCGCTGCTCATCCACCTCCAGCACTTTCACCCGCACCACGTCGCCAGTCTTCACCACCGTGTGTGGGTCCTTGACAAAGTGATTGGCCAGCGCCGAGATATGCACCAGTCCATCCTGGTGGACCCCGATATCCACGAACGCGCCGAAATTTGTCACGTTGGTGACAACGCCTTCCAGCATCATGTCGGGCTTGAGGTCTGCCAGAGTCTCCACGCCGTCCCGGAAATCCGCCGTTTTGAATTCCGGGCGTGGATCGCGACCTGGCTTTTCCAGTTCGGCGATAATGTCGGTGACAGTTGGCAGACCGAATTGCTCATCCGTGTACGCGGCCGGGTCCAGACTCTTGAGGAAGCTCGCATCCCCGATAATCTCGCCGATGTGCCGACGGGCCAGACTGCTGATCTTCTCTACCACCCGGTAGGACTCCGGATGGACGGCCGAAGCGTCCAGAGGGTTGTCGCCATTCATGATGCGCAGAAAGCCAGCGGCCTGCTCGAAGCCTTTTGCACCGAAACGTGGCACCGCCTTCAGTTGCTCCCGCGCACTGAATCTGCCGTGCTCGTTGCGATAGTCGACGATGTTCCGGGCCAGGGACGGTGTCAGGCCGGCCACCCGGGACAACAGCGGCGCCGAAGCCATGTTGACGTCGACGCCGACGGCATTCACACAGTCCTCGATCACGGCATCCAGCGACTGGCCCAGCTTCACCTGGCTGACATCATGCTGGTACTGACCGACGCCGATGGAACGGGGCTCAATCTTGACCAGCTCTGCCAGCGGATCCTGCAGGCGCCTGGCAATGGAGATGGCGCCACGCACGGTGACATCCAGATCCGGGAATTCCTGCCTGGCAATATCCGACGCGGAGTACACCGACGCCCCTGCCTCGTTAACCATAACTTTCTTCAGACGCAATTCTGGATGCCGCTTGATCAGGTCGCCTGCCAGCTTGTCGGTCTCCCGGGAGGCAGTACCATTACCGATACTGAGCAGCTCGACATTATGCTTTTTACACAGGCCCGCGAGCACAGCGATGGATTCATCCCACTGATTACGCGGCGCGTGCGGATAGATAGCGGTGTCTTCCAGATACTTGCCGGTAGCGTCGACAATCGACACCTTAACGCCGGTACGAAGGCCGGGATCCAGCCCCATGGTTACCCGGCCACCGGCCGGCGAAGCCAGCAGAATGGCCTTGAGGTTCTGCGCAAACACACGGATCGCCTCGTCCTCGGCCTGCTCTCGCAGCTGACCCAGCAGATCCACTTCCAGTCGGGTCAGCAGTTTGACCCGCCAGGTCCAGCCCGCCACTTCTCTGAGCCAGCCGTCGCCGGGACGTCCCTGATCCTGAATACCGAAATGCGTGGCCACCATGACTTCACAGAGATCGAGCCGATCCGGCTGCCGGGCGATTTCCGCCGCGGGGCGGGACGCCACGGTGAGTGAAAGAAATCCTTCTTTGCGTCCCCGAAAGACTGCCAGGGCGCGGTGGGAGGGAATTTTGTTCAGGGGCTCTTCGTAGTCGAAGTAGTCGCGAAACTTGGCGGCTTCCTTTTCCTTGTCGGCCAGCACCTTCGATTGCAACACGCCATTTTCCCACAGGGTGTTCCGCAGGCGCCCGGTAAGTCCGGCATCCTCGCTGAATCTCTCCATAAGAATATACCTGGCTCCTTCCAGGGCGGCCTTGACATCTGCCACACCCTTTTCCGGGTCGACGAAGGCTTCCGCCTCGACCAGCGGGTCGAGGCCAGGGTCTGCGTAGAGCTGATCGGCCAATGGCTCCAGCCCCGCTTCGATGGCAATCATGCCCCGGGTGCGGCGCTTGGGCTTATAGGGCAGGTAAAGGTCTTCCAGTTCGGTCTTGGTCTGCGCAGCGCGAACCTGCTTCTCCAGCTCGGGCGTCAGCTTTTCCTGCTCGCCGATACTGTCGAGAATCACCTTGCGGCGGTCTTCCAGCTCACGCAGGTAGCGTAAGCGCGCTTCCAGATCCCGCAGCTGCAGGTCGTCCAGGCCTCCGGTGACTTCCTTACGGTAGCGGGCGATAAAGGGCACCGTCGCGCCGTCATCCAGCAATTCTACCGCAGCCTGCACCTGGGCAAGCTTTACGTTTAATTCTTCGGCAAGTTGCGCAGAAATATCCATGGGGTACTACAATCCTTTATTGAAACAGGTGGGCGGAAATGACAGGAATCTGGATAGCGTCATGGTCGCGCATTCTGCACAGGTCGGAGGACCGGTGCAAGTTCCGGTAGGTAGCAATAAATCCCACTGCTGTCTCGACGCCCAAGGGCCCTTGAAGGCGCCAACAGGAACAACTGCAATTTAACGGCAACCCCTTTTATGCCATCGCTGTCAAACATTCTGCCAGATCTGGCAACAGCACACATTGCGTGGCCCGCGACACTCAGCCATGGCCTGCTGACAGCCCCCGCCTACCAGACTACCCGTTTGAAAGTAAACAGTTTTCCCAATGGAAGTAAACGCTGATCAGGGTTGGCACGGATATCGCAACACAACCTGCAAGTAAAAGCGTCAAAGACCCACAGCGCCTGGCAACAGCCGCCGGCGCTGCCGGTGCAACCGTCAGCGCAACGGATCCCACGGCGCGCCACAGAAGGGGTGACTGAGCCACCGCCCGGCGTCACCATCGAACACAGGAGTACAATCCATGCTGCAGCGAACTGTTGTTTATGCGTTATCCCTGGTAGCGCTTCTCGTTTCGGGCTTTACCGCAAGCCAGACTCTGAGCACTGCGGAACGCAATGATCTGTTGCTGATGCGCGAGGAAGAAAAGCTGGCAAGGGACGTCTACCAGGTCCTCTATCAGACCTGGTCCGCCACGGTATTCGGCTCCATCGCCGAGTCCGAGCAGCGCCACTTGGACGCGGTGCTGAACCTGCTCAACTATTTCGGGGTGCCAGACCCGGCAGCGGGCAATGCCGCTGGCGTATTCAGTAACAGTCAGTTGCAGGCACTTTACGATGCCGCCATCGACTATGGGTCTCAATCGCTTGTCTCGGCTCTGGAAGTCGGTGTCTATATCGAAGAAACGGATATAACCGATCTGCAGAACGCGATAGCCAGAACCAGCTGGAACAACATCGCCCGGGTCTACGGCAACCTGCTGCGCGGCTCCACCAATCACCTGGCCGCTTTTACCAACAACCTGGAGGCCGCTGGCGGCACTCACAATGGCGGCGCCACATTGCCCGGCACTGCAGTCTATGAACCCATCAGTCAGACCCTGTATGTGCCGGCGATCGATATAGTCATGCCCGATAACAGCCTGGTGGTTCTCGATGCACTGCTGCGGCTGGTGGAGACTTTTCCCCAGGCCCTGGAGGTGGTCAGTGTCAGTGAAACCAGCAAGCTGCCCTCTGCCGACCACGCCACATTCAGCTTTGACACAGGTACATTGGAAATTCCGGACCTGGTGGTAGGAAGTAACAAGCTGGATCCGATTGACGATACCCATTACCGCGTAACCCTGCAGTTACTCGACGTCCCGGGTGCCACGCCGGCCTTCGTGGTAACTGCCCTGACAGCCCTCTGATCGGAGCTGCGGATTCGCCAGAACAGCGGGGAGCCCTGCGTCAACCGCAGGGCTCCTGGACTTTTACTGCGCTGCAACGGGTGCCATAGGGTATACTGAGCGACCATGGATGAAGCACAGGAATTATTACAGCAGGTTTTTGGTTATCAGCAGTTCCGCCCTCCCCAGGACGCCATAATCGAAAAACTGTTGCACGGTAACGATGCCCTGGTGCTGATGCCGACCGGCGGCGGCAAGTCGCTGTGCTATCAGATTCCGGCGCTGCTGCGGCCCGGCTGCGGCATCGTTATTTCACCATTGATCGCCCTGATGCAGAATCAGGTTGACGCCCTGCGGCTGCTCGGAGTCAGAGCCGCCTTTCTGAATTCCACCCTGGATGCCCGGACGGTGCAGGAGATTGAAACCTCTCTGCGCCACGGCGAACTTGACCTGCTCTACATTGCCCCGGAACGGCTGCGCCAGCCCCGCACCCTCGCCTTGCTGCACGAAATCGACATCGCTCTGTTTGCCATCGACGAAGCGCACTGCGTATCCCAGTGGGGCCATGATTTCCGTGCCGACTACCTGGAACTGAGCCTGCTCCATGAACAGTTCCCCCAGGTACCCCGCATCGCCCTGACCGCCACCGCCGACGCACGCACCCGGCAGGAGATCATCAACCGGCTGGACCTCGGTGACGCCAGCCAGTTTATCGCCGGATTTGATCGCCCCAACATCCGCTACCGCATTGCCCTGAAGCAGAATCCGAAACAGCAGCTGCTGCGCTTTCTGAAGGACGAGCACCCTGGCGATGCCGGGATCGTTTACTGCCTGTCCCGCAACAAGACCGAGGAAACCGCCGACTGGCTGCAGGAGCAGGGCTTCACCGCCCTGCCCTATCATGCCGGGCTCGGGGCGGCGACCCGGGCCGCCAACCAGGCCAGGTTTCTGCGAGAGGAAGGGGTAATCGTGGTTGCCACCATCGCGTTCGGCATGGGCATCGACAAGCCCGATGTCCGCTTCGTAGCCCACCTGGACCTGCCCAAGACGATCGAATCGTACTACCAGGAAACCGGCCGGGCCGGGCGTGATGGCATGCCCGCCGATGCCTGGCTGATCTATGGCCTGCAGGACGTCATCAAGCTGCGGCAGATGATGGCCGGATCGACGGCAGGCGAAGAACACCGCCGCGCGGAGCAGCAACGGCTCAGCGCCATGCTGGGCCTGTGTGAGATCACCACCTGCAGGCGCCAGACCCTGTTGAGCTATTTCGGCGAGACCCTGGCCCAGCCCTGTGGTAACTGCGATACCTGCCTGGAGCCGGTCGCTACCTGGGACGGAACCGAAGCGGCACAGCTGGCGCTCAGCGCCGCCTATCGCACCGGGCAACGCTTCGGTGTCAATCACCTGATCGATGTGTTGCGCGGGGCGGACGGCGACAAGGTGTTTCAGTTCGACCATCATCGTCTGCCGCTCTATGGCAGGGGCCAGGATCTGAGCACCAACCAGTGGCGTTCGGTATTCCGGCAGCTGGTGGCACGGGGTTATCTCAGCGTCGACCTGGAGCGCTTCGGCGCCCTGCGTCTGGAGGCCAGGTGCCGCCCCCTGCTGAGGGGTGAAGAGCAATTGGATCTGCGCCGTGACGCCCACAGGAAGACCGCCCAGAAACGTACCAGAACGCCGCTGCCTGAAGAAATAGACGTGGCGCTGTGGGAGGCCCTGAGAGACTGCCGGCGCGAGCTTGCGGAAGAACAGGGCATCCCCCCCTACGTCATCTTTCACGACAGTACGCTGCAGGAAATGTGTACCAGTTTTCCCCAGGATCTGGAGCAGTTCAGCCAGCTCAGCGGGGTGGGCGAACGCAAACTGGAGAAATACGGACCCGCCTTTCTCCGTGTGCTGCAGCAGTTCCGAAACGGCGCCCTGGTCGACTGATTCCACCGTCACGGCTCCGGCGCCTGCCTGGTCTCGTACACCGGCTCTGCGCCGGGGTTATTGCGTCCTGGGCCGGGTCTGAATCCCCGGGCCTGTATCGAGAAATCTCTGCTCGGTTGCCGGCAGGCAACCCCACCCCGGCATGCCCGCAGCCAAAAGGCGTCCAAACGTTGCTGTGGTCAGATGTGCAGCAACTGCCGGTCTGGCACCGTGCTGGCAAGTCCTTACAATAGCAGGCTGTTGAGAAACGATTCGAAGCGGGCTGCAGACAGGGAGTAAAGTGAGTACAACGAGTACAAAGCGCAACGCGGGCCCGCGACCAGGAATGCAGTCAAACACTAACAAGGAGTCATCCCTACCCATGATCAGAACCAGTAATCGAGCATTAATCGGACTTTTCACCCTCGTCTCTGCCCCGCTGCTAAGCGCCGTGGCGACCCAGGCAACGGCCCAGGAATTTCAGGTCGGACAGCCCATCGGGTCGGTCAACGAAGCGGGCGTACGTCTGCCCATGTCGGATAACGTCAAAGTCTACGGCAGCTTTCACTTCTCCGAGAGCTGCACGTTTGATCCACAGCGTAACCTGATTCTCGCCATGAACAACGGCGAGCGCGGCGATGGTACCGAAAACGATGGCTTTGTCTCTCTCATCAATCCAGACGGTTCGGTGCATACTCCCAAGTGGATAGGCGTAACCCGCGATGGCCTGGAGCTTCATCACCCGCTGGGCAGCGCAGTCCAGAACGGCGTACTTTACACTGTGGACACCGGGCATGTGCGGTCATTCGACCTGGCCAGCGGTCGGCCACTGAAGTCGGTCCCGGTACCTGGCTCGACAATACTCAACGGCATCGCTGTGGCAGAGGACGGTACCGTGTACGCCTCCAACACCCGCAATCCGGAAGTCATCTACAAGATCACCGCGGATGACGAGGTATCGGTTTTTGCCGACGGCGCGCCGCTGGCAGCCCCCAACGGAGTGGCTATCGATCAGGACGGCAACATCGTGGTTGTCAATATAGGCGACAATGCGGTTATCACCTACAACCCTCAGGGTGAAGTAGTGCGCACCGAACGAGCGGTTGAGGGTGGCAATGATGGCGTTGTGGTCCTGCCTGACGGCACTAAATACGTGAGCAGCGTCCGCTTCGGCAGCGTGTCCCGTATTCGTCCCGGCCAGGACCCGGAAATCATCGCATCGGGCATCCCCAGCGCGGCATCCATGTGCTACGACTCGGTACAGAATCAGCTGGTCATCCCGCTCAACGACAACTTTGCCCTGGCGTTTATTAAACTTTAGAGGAACGCCAGTACGGCAAAACCGATAAAGTTTATCAGCAGTCCGACGCCGAGACGCTTTGCAGGGACCTGGTCATTGAGTGACAACGCAATGGCCAGGCCCACGCCGGCGAGCAGAAACTGAAAAATCGCTGCCAGGTAAACAAGCACCAGCCCCAGAAGACTCACCAGACTCATTGCACCCCGCTGGCTGTCGAACGCCTCGTATCCCAGGTAAAACCGCACCTGGTCTGCCGCTTCCAGCAACAAGGCCCCACCCAGCACAACCCAGGCAAGAATCAGCGCCAGACGGCTCAACCTGTCAAGTGGAAGGTTACCGGGCGACCTGTTGCCGACATCGGGAATTCGAGCCTTACTGGAATTATCGGCACCCATTACAGCGGACAGCTGACGGGTGGAAAGGGGTGGATGTTCATAGCGCGAAATCTCCTGCGGGCCATCAGCTGAACTTTAACACGCCGTCATCGGCCAGCCCTTTCTTCATCAGCTTGCGATCCAGGAGATAATCCTGGGTATTGCGCCAGGGCAGATGTTCACCCTGCCGGGGGAACTCCTGCAGGCCACGCTGTATATAACCCGGCGTGAAATCCTCGATCCAGGGCATGGCCGGCATGGCTTTTTCTGCCTCGGACAAACACGGCACGAATCGTTTGGTAGCAGTTTCATCCATACGCTGAAACATCTGGCAGACAAAACGGGAAGTCAGATCGGCCCGCAGCGTCCAGGATGCGTTGATGTAGCCAAACGTCCACACCAGATTAGGGATACCTGACACCATCATTCCCTGATAGGTAAAATGATCAGCGAAGTTGATTTTTTCATCGCCAGCATAAAACTCCACACCACCGTACAACTGTAACTCCAGGCCGGTAGCGGTAACGAGGATATCCGCCTCCACCAGCTCGCCGGACTTCATCCTCACGCCCTGCCCGGTCACATGCTCGATCTCACCGGTCACCACCCTGGCCTTTCCCGACTTGATCGCTTCGAACAGGTCAGCATCCGGTACCACGCACAGGCGCTGATCCCAGGGATTATAGCGGGGCGTAAAATCTGTCTCGACGGGATAGTCCTCACCCAGTTCCTTTCTGATCATTTTCAGGAGCAGTTCGCGCATTTTCTGCGGTTTGCTGCGCGAGCGCTTATAGACGTAATTCTGCAGGCGGATGTTGAGCCCGCGTATCAGGCGATAGGCAAACTTTTCCGGCAGCATCCTGTTCAATATCCTGGCCAGGCGATCCTCTGCGGGCCGGGAAACAATCCAGGTGGGTGAGCGCTGGATCATGGTCACCTGGCCAGCCTGACCGGCCATTGCCGGCACGAGGGTCACGGCCGTCGCGCCACTGCCAATCACGGCGACCCGCTTCCCCCCATAGTCGAAATTTTCCGGCCAGTGCTGGGGATGCACCACGGGGCCCTCAAACGCTTCAATTCCCGGAATCCTGGCCGGGTAGCCATGTTCGTAATTGTAATAACCGCTGCACATGAACAGCACCCGGGTCCGAAATTCCACTTCCCGTCCGTCCCCATCCTGGGCGGTGACAATCCATAAAGTCCTGGCATCATTCCACTGCGCCTTCGTCACCCGGTAACCAAAGCGGATATGCTTACCAACCCGGTATTCCTCCACCGCCTCCTGCAGATAGGCCTTGATGGAGGGGCCATCGGCAAGCGCTTTGGATCCAGTCCAGGGCTTGAATTCGAAGCCAAAAGTAAACATGTCGCTGTCGGAGCGGATGCCCGGGTAGCGAAACAGGTCCCAGGTGCCCCCGATATCCTGTCTCGCCTCCAGAATGGAATACGCCTTGTCAGGGCAATGATGCTGCAGATGACAGGCGGCACTGATACCGGAAATCCCGGCGCCCACGATAAGCAGATCCAGTATGGGTTTGTTCTCTGACAAGGTCACTCCTGGCGATAATCCCGATAGAGATTCAGGCTCCACTGCAGGCAGGGACGCAAGGCCCAGCTTTCGCAGTCCAGCGCCACATTGGGTGGCAATTCCAGTTGCCTGTAGGTGGGATGCTGCTCCGGTCTTACCAGAGGCGCCAGCAGACTGGCAGCGGCCATGTCCACGCGGGAGAAGTGATCCCCGGTGAGAAACGGTCTGCCGTCAGCGAGCAGTCCGTCCAGCCAGTCCAGCTCCTGTTCCAGGATCTGTCGCGACTGCAGCCCCTGCATACTGCCCAGGTCCATGCGCTCGATCATGATCCTGCGCACCGCCCCCCAGGCCAGTTCCAGATACAGTTTGGGAAAGCCGGACAGATCCGCGGCGAAAACGGCTTTCACGGTCCGCGGGTATTCAATGAGCGCTTCCGAGTAGAAGTAGCGCCTGATATGCACACCCAGCACATCGTCCAGGCGCTTTTCAATCTGCCGCCCCTCGCGCTGAAGCCGTACCTTCTCATCCCCCGCTGCGAAATCTGTATGCGCACTTGAATGCCGGTACTCCTCCGGCGTTGAATTCCGGCCTGGATTGAGCGTTGGCGCGCCACCGGTACGATTGCTTTCTGCCCAGTCGAGAATGGCTGACGAGCCCTGCTGCAGAGTTTTACCTGCCAGCAGTATCGGAACTGAACTGTACCTGGCGCCGAGTTTTTTCGCGGTACGACGATGCAGGCCTGGCGCGAGATACTTCAACCGATAGGAAATGCCTGCCCGGTCCAGGGCCCAGCGCGCCTTCTCACAGTAGTGGGATATCGCGAAAACGAACAAGGTTGGTGAAGTGTTTTCAGTGCTGTCTGGCATGGACTATTGGAACCCGGTGTTGCCGGCACCCTGTCAGTTCTGACGGAGTCGGACTTATCTGTAGTTGTTTTTGTTGTTAGTGTTGTAGCCTCGGCTCCTCGCATTAAGGAATCTTTGCGCACGGCCTTCCCGGCGCAAGCCTATCAGGCGCCGCAGAGAACTGTCGTCCGCGGCGCAGCACCCCTAACTGACCAAGCCCCCACAACAGCACGGGGACACCGGTAAGATTAGCGCGACATACGGGATAGCCGAAGACCTGCCAAGTTTAACAGCCTCCTCGCTGGACAAGAAATTAAAGCTGTTCCTGGTAAATTCAAAACCCCTATAATTCCGCCTTAAGTCACTATAATCCCACTCTCTGGTTTTTTCATGTCCAACGAATCGACAACTTTGACCATTCCTGCGGAATGGTCCCACCACAAAGTACTCTGGACCGCATGGCCTTCCCACGAAACGCTCTGGCAGGAGAATCTGGCAGGCGCCCGGGAAGAAGTGGCGAACATGGTCCGTGCCCTCGCCTCGGGCGAACCGATCAGGGTGCTGGCCTGTGGCGACGAGGCGATGGCGTCGGCGACAGCAGCGATCGGCTATGAGGCGGAAATATTGCCGGCGCGCTTCGGCGACATCTGGCTGCGTGACACGGGACCTATTTTTGCCCTCACAGCGCAGGGTAGCATCGCCCTGCGATTCAGAAATAACGGCTGGGGTGGCAAGTACCGCCTGCCGGGTGATGACAGCGTGGGCGACGAAGTGGCGAAAGCGGCTGGCGTCGAACCTTTGCATTTCGATTTCGTGCTGGAGGGCGGGGCGCTGGAGCACAACGGTAACGGTGTAGTGCTTACCACGCGCCAGTGCCTGCTGAACCCCAATCGAAATGGCGACTGGAGCCAGGCTCGCGCGGAGCAGGCTTTGCAGCAGGCACTCAATTGCAAGCAGGTCCTGTGGCTTGAGGACGGCCTGCTGAACGACCATACTGACGGCCATGTGGATAATCTGGCCCGCTTTGTCGACAGCAACAGCGTGGTGTGTCAGTCCGCCAGTGGCAGGAGTGACCCGAACGCCGGACTGTATGACACCCTGTATAAAGCGCTGCGAGGAATGGGCCTGAACGTGCATCAAATCCCCTCACCGGGTCGCATCGATGATACGGAGGGTGAGCCGATGCCGGCCTCGCACATGAATTTTATTATCGGTAACGAAACAGTGGTCATGCCGGTCTACGAAGACCATTACAGCCCGCAGGCTGTGGCTGATTTACAACGGCTGTTTCCCAGGCATAAAGTAGTGGGCCTGCCCTCCCGCCACCTGTTAACCGGGGGCGGCTCGTTTCACTGTATTACCCAGCAGGAACCGGAATTATGACCAAAGCGCCAAGAGGCATTCTGACCATCGCCGCCATCCAGACCGCCTACGGTGAAGACATGGCGGACAATATCGCCCGCACCATCCGTTTTATCGAGCAGGCGGCGCAACTGGGTGCCCAGGTGATATTGCCTTCCGAACTTTTTCAGGGGCCCTACTTCTGCACTACCCAGGACGAGCGCTGGTTTGATACCGCCTTTCCGGCGACCTCACACCCTTGTGTCGTTCAGCTGCAACCGGTCGCCAAGGCGCTAAAGGTTGCCATCCCTGTCTCTATTTTTGAACGGGACGGCCAGAATACATTCAACAGCGTGGTGATGCTGGATCACACCGGACAGGTTATGGGGGTCTATCGCAAGAGCCATATCCCCGACGGCCCCGGTTACCAGGAAAAATACTATTTCCGCCCCGGCGACAGCGGTTTCAAGGTATGGCCAACCATTTATGGCAATATCGGCGTTGGTATCTGCTGGGACCAATGGTTTCCGGAGACTGCCCGTCAGTTGATGCTTCGGGGCGCCGACATCCTGTTGTTTCCAACTGCCATCGGATCAGAGCCACACGACAGCTCGCTGGATACCGCTGCCCCCTGGCGCCGGGCCATGCAGGGCCATGCGGTCTCGAATGTGGTGCCGGTCGTGGCCGCCAATCGAATCGGCACTGAAATCGGCCTGGGAGCCCCGCAAACCTTCTATGGTCATTCATTCATAGCGGATCATCGGGGAGACCTGGTACAGTCTTTTGGCGCCGACGAAGAGGGCGTGCTGGTCCATGGTTTTGATTTGGATTTTCTCACTACCCACCGCAGTGCCTGGGGATTTTTCCGTGACCGCCGTGAAGACCTTTACTAGTGTCCTGTCCGGTTAATTCGTTGCATTTCGGCGAATTAACCGGACAGGACACCAGGAAGCCTCTGATCAATTACCACAACGCCCGACAGGCCCCGCCCGGAGGGGCCTTCAGACAAGGACGGAGAAATTCATCCGGAGGCTGAAGCAATGACAGGCAGACGAACCATCTCTTTGCATCGAGGCAGACCTCCTGACTAGACTACTGTAATGTTGCTCTGCCTCCCTATATTCTTAAAACATCCGAGGAAGCCGACATGTCTGATGATAGAGTACTGATCCACGGCCTGCGGGTTGCGACAGAACTTGCCGACTTTATCAATCATGAGCTACTGCCCCGACTGGACAGAGATGAAGATGTGTTCTGGCGGGATTTCGCCAGGATCATAGCCGACCTGTCTGCCCCTAATACCAAACTACTGGCGGTTCGTGACCGACTGCAGGCGGACATTGACAATTGGCATCGGCAGCGGCGCCAGCAGGCTCTGGACCCGGTGGAATATGAAAGCTTTCTGCGCGATATCGGTTACCTGCTGGAAGCCGGCGAAGATTTTCAGGTCACCACGGCACGGGTAGACACGGAAATAACCAGCCAGGCCGGTCCGCAACTGGTTGTCCCCATCAAGAATGCACGCTTTGCCCTGAATGCCGCCAATGCCCGCTGGGGCAGCCTCTATGACGCACTGTATGGCAGCGACGCAATACCTGAATCCGATGACGCGCAGGCTGGTAAAGGCTATAACCCGGTGCGGGGCCAACGGGTGATCGATTACGCACGCAACTTCCTCGACCAGGCGTGCCCCTTGAACCATGCCAGTTACGGGGATGCCACCGGGTTTGCGGTGGAGGCTGGCAGACTCACGGTCTCCCTCGACCAGGGTAACTGCGGCCTGGTGGATCCAACTCAGTTTCGCGGCTATCGGGGTGAGCCTGCCAATCCGACTGCCCTTCTCCTTTGTCACCATGGGCTGCATGTAGAAATCCAGCTGGACCGAAATTCTCTCATCGGCCGCCAGGACCGGGCCGGTATCAAGGACGTGGTGCTGGAAGCCGCGCTGACCACGATCCAGGATTGCGAGGACTCTGTCACTGCCGTGGACGCAGAGGACAAGGTGGAAGTTTATCGAAACTGGCTCGGCCTGATTTACGGCGACCTCACGGAAACCTTCGACAAGCAGGGTGAGTCTCAAACCAGAATCCTCAACCTGGACCGGGAGTATCTTTCTCCTGCCGGTGACAAACTGATGCTGCCGGGCCGCAGTCTGTTACTTATCCGCAACGTGGGACACCTGATGCGTAACAATGCGATTCTGGATGCTGCCGGCGAGCCGGTCTACGAAGGTATCATGGACGCCATGATCACCTGCTCCATTGCCAGCCTGGACGTGCTGGGCAAGACATTACTGAAGAACAGCCGCGCCGGCAGCATCTATGTAGTAAAACCGAAAATGCACGGCCCCGAGGAAGTCAGCTTTGCCTGCCTGCTCATGAGCCGGGTGGAGAAGGCGCTGGGCTTACCCACCAACACCATCAAACTCGGCATCATGGATGAAGAACGGCGCACCACGCTGAACCTCAAGGAATGTATTCGCCGCGCCAGTGAGCGGGTGATGTTTATCAATACCGGCTTCCTGGACCGCACCGGGGACGAAATTCACACCAGCATGGAAGCTGGCCCAATGATCCCCAAGGCGGCCATGAAAGACAGCGTCTGGATCAAGGCCTACGAAAATAACAATGTGGACGTGGGGCTGGCCTGCGGACTGCCGGGCCACGCCCAGATCGGGAAAGGTATGTGGGCCATGCCGGACTTGATGGCACGTATGCTGGTGGAAAAAGTCGCCCACCCCCTGTCAGGGGCCAGTACCGCCTGGGTTCCTTCGCCTACGGCGGCAGTTCTGCATGCGCTGCATTATCACCAGGTTGACGTGCGCGCACGGCAGCGCGAACTGCAAAGCCGGGAGCCGGCTGAACTGGGTGACCTGCTGACCATTCCCCTGCTGACAGACCCTCACAGCCTGTCCGCGGCAGCCATACAACAGGAGCTGGATAATAACACCCAGGGCATTCTGGGCTACGTGGTACGTTGGATCGACCAGGGAATCGGCTGCTCCAAGGTACCGGACATCGAGGATATCGGCCTGATGGAAGACCGTGCCACGCTGCGAATTTCCAGTCAACATATCGCCAACTGGATACACCATGGTATCTGCCCGGAAGAGCAGGTTCGGGATACCCTGGAACGGATGGCAGTGGTAGTGGATCAGCAGAATAGCGGTGATCCGAACTACCATCCCATGGCCCCGGAACTGGACAGGTCGATCGCTTTCCAGACGGCCTGCGATCTGGTGTTCAAAGGGACACGGCAACCCAACGGCTACACCGAACCACTGCTGCATGCCAGGAGACTGGCATTCAAAAAGCAGTCCTGACAGTGAAACTGTTGCCAATACCGGGTCAATTGGGCAATTCTTACTGACTGCAGAAACAAAGACCGGAACAACAACCAGCAAAGAGCCCCCATTTCAAACAGGGTACAGACCTGCTGTCTTACAGCGCAGTTTTTCCTGAGCGCTCCTCACTGGGGCCACTATTTGTCAGTGTAAAGCGCCAAGTACCGGGTCCGGCTCCACACACCCTGGATTAACCCCGTGACCACGCGCTACTGTTGCCATCACGCTGCCAGGAGTTCCTTTGGCACACTTTATGCTGAAGGTTTTCCCGTATGTTTTTTTGAGCCTCTCGCTCAGCCAGATATCAATTCCCCACCAGGTCGTTTCTGCTACCATTTTATACAAACACCTGCCTAAACAAGGAGCACGTTGTGGCCCTGAGCGTATTTGACCTGTTTAAAATAGGAATCGGCCCGTCATCATCTCATACAGTCGGGCCAATGCGCGCTGCCTTGCTGTTTGCAACAGAACTGGACAATAGAAACGAACTGCCTGCCTGCGAGTCGCTGAAAATTGAACTGTATGGGTCTCTTGCCGCGACAGGAGCCGGGCACGGCTCCCCGAAGGCCATCCTCATGGGACTGGAGGGGGAAACGCCGGATGCCGTGGATGTTGACAGCATCGCCCACAGAGTCGCCGAGGCGCGTGAGAACAGTGTCCTGGATTTACTGGCACGGAAGCAGATCAGTTTCAATTTTCGTGATGATTTAGTCATGCACCGCCACGAATCCCTCCCGTTCCACCCCAATGGCATGCGCTTCTCCGCCTTCGACAGAAACGGGTGTGAATTACTCAAAACTACTTATTTTTCCATCGGCGGAGGCTTTGTCATCAATGAAACCGCCAGCGGTGGCAATGTGCTTATTGAGAATGAGGATACCGTGCGTTATCCATTCAGCTCGGCCGCCGAGTTGTTGCAACGCTGCGATGAAACCGGCTTGTCCATCAGCGCGCTGATGCTGGAGAACGAAAAAACCTGGCATAGCGAGATTGAAATAAACGAACAGCTGGATGCTATCTGGCAGGCGATGCATGCCAGTATCGAAAAGGGCTGTCACTCGGAAGGCATAATGCCCGGCGGGTTAAA
This sequence comes from Gammaproteobacteria bacterium, assembly GCA_041395725.1. Taxonomy (NCBI): domain Bacteria; kingdom Pseudomonadati; phylum Pseudomonadota; class Gammaproteobacteria; species Gammaproteobacteria bacterium. Next base: position 5,026,691 of record JAWKZW010000001.1, read on the forward strand.
AGTAAAGCGGCGAGCCGCCCACTTATATCGCAAACTATCCAGCCAGATCGGCAGTTCCAATTCTGACCCGCTGAACGTACTGGATTGGGTGACAGTTTTTGCGCTGGCTGTAAACGAGGAAAACGCCATGGGAGGGCGTATCGTGACCGCACCAACAAATGGTGCCGCTGGAATCATTCCGGCCGTGTTGCGCTACTACCTGGATTTCTGTAACGGGGGCAACCGGGCGAGCGTCAGGCGGTTTCTGCTTGCTGCGGCAGCAATTGGCATTCTCTACAAACTCAATGCGTCGATCAGTGGTGCTGAAGTAGGGTGCCAGGGCGAGGTGGGGTCTGCCTGCTCCATGGCTGCCGGTGCCTTGACCGAGGTATTGGGAGGCACCCCCAGGCAAGTTGAAAATGCCGCTGAAATTGCCATGGAACACAATCTCGGACTGACCTGCGATCCGATCGGGGGATTGGTGCAGGTGCCCTGCATTGAGCGTAACGCCATGGCGGCCATCAAAGCGATCAGTGCGGCGAGAATGGCAATGCGAGGGGATGGTACGCACTTCGTGTCCCTGGATCAGGTCATCAAAACAATGCGTGATACCGGGAGGGACATGCAGGACAAATACAAGGAAACCGCCAGAGGCGGTTTGGCAATTAATGTGTTGGAAGTGCCTGTATCGATTGTCGATTGCTAGCCTATCGGGCTCCTGGGTCCGAGTTCTGACCGCGTCTCGATCGGCAACCTGCCAAGCCCTGCAATCAAGGCTTGGCGAGGCTCCAGTAAATCCCGGCACCACCCGGCGCATTACCGACTTCTGCCAGCAGGCGGGTACGGGCCATGGATTCTGCATCGCCGTCGACATCGGCAATATCGTACAGGTTGTGTCCGCGAATCTGGCCTGGGCCTTGATCGTCGTTGTAGGTATACAGCGCGAAGCCTTTATAGGCCCATTGCCTGGTGCCGTCCTGGCGGGGCACCAGCTCCCAGAAACCGCCTGCCATGGCGTTCTCCGGGGCAATAAAGGGACGCCACGACGCCAGGCACTCGCCACTGGCGCAGGCATTGGCTCCCAGCCGCTTGCCCTTGTGGTAGGCGATTTCGAAACTGCCCCGTAAATTGCGACCTCCCCAATACTTCTCGAAGGCCGAGCCGAAATAGAGCGTTCTGCCCTGCAGGGTGAAAATATCACCGTAGCCTGGCAGTGACATGACCGCCACGCCATCGGGGCGATAATTTTCCTTCAGCAGAGCTAGTTGCAGTTGCGGGTGCGCATCACGGCCATGCACATCGCCTGGTAACAGATCACCGTCAAACCGGAACAAGGGCTTCCCCTGAAAAGCCCATTGCCGGGTTCCATCGACCCGGTCAATAACAGTGAAATCACCAAAGCCCCTTGCCAGCGCCGGCGCGGCAATTGGAGTCCAATGCTCGTAGCAGTTTTTGTCGGCACACGCGTCACCGCTACTGCCGCTGTTAGTTTCAAAACTGTACAGCGAGTAACCTGCAAAATCCGTCAGCACTACCCCCTGACCAGAATCGACCAGCCTCAGATCGAATCCATCTGGAATCCTGGCGGTTCTGGAGGGCGTATAACGTGCGACCCGCCACCCTTCCGGAGGCATTGTGGCGCCCGCCCGGTTTTCCTGCAGAGGCTCCTCTCCGTTCTCACCCACTCCATACAGTGCAACGTTAAGCGCAATTTCGCCCGGTTCTTTCTCTTTGGACCAGACGTACAGAGGATGACCCTGATAGGCCCACTGCATTGAACCCTTACTGGGAACCAGCGACCAGTCGTCGAACGCCTTTGCTCCACCGGCACCTGACAGCGGCTCGAAATCGCCTGATGCCGCCCCCTCCCCGGTAAAATAAAAAAGCGTCCAGCCCTCAGCATCGCCCAACCGGGTCCAGAAATACGGGTCCGATGAGGATCCTCTTTCCTGGTGCACCTCAACCAGCATGATGCCCGCCGGTGTCGATGCAGGTATCGAGAAAGAAGCCGCGTCCACCGGCTGAGCAGCGGCGACCGATGGCAACAGAGCGGTCAGGCAGGCTGACAGAAGTGCCCCCTTGAGTATGCCTGGGCGCCTGCTCATACCAGGACCTCGCTGAAGGGCTGGGTCACTTCATTGGATTCTGTCCCCCAACGGTCACTGACTACACCAAAAGCCTTCTGCACGGTAAAGCCGACCCGCGTGGCGGCGTCGCCTTCAGCCGCTACGTGAATACCAGTCTTCAGGCGTCCGCCGGCGCTGCCTGCCGTGAAAACCGGCATTTTCTTCATCGAATGCAATCTTGCCTCGCCGTGATCGGTAAAGGCATGAATCACGGTGCGATCGAGCAGCGTCCCCTCGCCTTCCTGGATTGCGTCCATGGCCTGCACCAGGTCCACAAAAAATCCCATGCACTGTTCAGCCAGCGCCTTAACCTTTGGCTGATAACCCAGATCAGCGTTAATCGGCTCTTCATGGGTCAAGGCATGGTAGGCGCTGGGCTCCCCCGGCAGCCGAAGCGTCGAAAAGGCATTCCCCAGAGTGACATGAAAAATTCGCGTCTGACCACAGGCCAGAGCGTGCGCCAGCAGCTGCGCGAATTGTCGATGCGTGTTCTGTACCTGGGAGACCAGGGTGCCTATTTCCTCAGACTCCAGGGACGGAATCGAACAGGCGGGTAAAGGTGCCGGCCGGTCAAGTTCGAAGGCCAGTTTCTGCTCTACATCCCGGAGTGAGGTGAAATATTCATCGAGTCTGGAACGGTCGGTGGCCGAAACGGACTGCATGAGTTGCTTCCGTTGTTCAGTAACAGCGGAGAGCACACTGTGTCGCACCATGACTTCGGGGTCAGGCGTAAACTCCGCCTGGTTTGGATCCTGAAATCCTTCCCCGTAGATGCGCCTGTAAAGCTCCAGCGGTGAAATCTGGCAGGGAGTCTTGCCGTTACTGCCTCGGGCTGTCCAGCCCGAGCTGGCATTGCCATCGCAGGCGACTTCCAGGGAACGGAAACGCACCTTGGAACCAAACTGCCTGTCGATAATCGAATCGAAGCTCTCGTCGTATTCGGCGGCACTCCTGGTCACGATTCCGGTCATCTGCCCCTGCGCCCCGGACATATGGTTCTGATTCACCTTACCGTCGAGAAAAACCTGCAGCCCGCTATAGATATTCAGCTTGTCTCTGATGGGGCTCAGAACAGCGATGTGTTCCGGTAGTGTGTAATCAGGGCCGGTTGTCTCCGGCACCCACAGATCAGGTGTCAGGCCCAACCCCCAGAACCAGCTGCCGAAACAGGGCGGCAATCCCGTGCCGTCGGCAGCAAAAGCAGTCCCACTCTCATTGAGGAAGCTTTCGAGAACCGGTAGGCCGACCACCACAGCAGAGCCTTGAATTGCACCCTTCAGCAGTGAGCGACGATTGAATTTTCGGTGTCTGTTTATCATAGGTCTTCCACCATCTCTGTGTCTGGAACAGTGTAGAAATCCGGGTTCCGGGAAATGCGGTTCATCAACTCGCGCCAGCGCACGCCTTCGTTTCTCAGTTGCGCATGAGTTGTGTTGAGCCATTGCAATTCGGCACGGTTCGGTTCCCTCGCCGTGCCATAGCTGTAGGCCCTGTGCACCAGGCACGAGGTCAGGGTCGGATCATCCTTCAGCAGCGCGGCAAGCTCCCTCACATCGTCGTACTCCTGCCCGGCCCACTCTCCGCTGGTATCTATCAATGCGCCGTTTTCAGTGGTGCGGAATACCCCTGACGCATCGAAGACTTCAAGCGCCAGGCCTATCGGGTCCATCAACGTATGACAACCTGCGCAGGTGGGATTGTTGCGATGCTCCGTCAAGCGGTCGCGTACGGTCCTGAAATTGGGGTTGTCGGTATCACGCACCAGGCTGAAATCAACATCCGGTGGCGGAGGCGGAATGGTCTGGCACAGTAAATGTTCGCGCACCGCTTTGCCGCGCAGTGTCGGGGAGGAAGCACCGGGATGAGAGAACAGCGACAGGAAAGTCGCCTGACCCAGCAGCCCTACCCGAATATGATCCGCCGGAAATTCATAGGGGACCCAGGGCACTCTGCCACCCAGTTCCTGCCTGATCGGTATCGGCACCCCGTACAGCGCCGCAAGAGACGGCGTCAGAAAGGTCTGCCGGGTGTCGATCAAATCCCGGTAGTCGGCTTCTTTATTGAGCAGGTGGTCGGCGATGGTTCGCAGGGTCTGCTCGCGCGCTTCGTCTTCAACATTCTTGATAAATTTCGGGTACAGACTGGTATCGATATCCAGCGTGTCGAAACGATCGAATGCCAGCATATCGGCAAAGAATGCACGCAGGCCCTCTTCGATTCTCGGCGAGGCCATCATCCGTTCAACCTGTCGGTCGAGGCCGTCGTCAAACATCAACTCCCCATTTCTGGCCGATTCGAGCAGGGCAGGATTAGGCGTGGTGTTCCAAAGGAAAAAACTCAACCGCGATGCCCGGGACCAGGCATCGAGTCGCCGGGTCCCCGGCGCTTCCGGGTTGGGTATGCTGCGCTCTATGCGGAACAGGAAGTCCGGCGATACCATCATGCCGACCAGTGCGGCCTGCAGGCCAGTGTAGAAATCACCCAGTGATGCCGTTGCCGATCGAGCCATCCCGGCATACACACCGACCTCATCATCGGCCAGCGGCCGACGGAACAGATGCAGGCCAACACTGCTGATAAACTGTTCAGCGCAAGCGTCATCTGCGGTAGTTTCATTCTGCGGGGCGCAGGGAATTAAGGTGTTACGCCGGCGCGGACTCAGAACCTGGCGCGCTATGTCCAGAGCCAGTATTTCGTAGGTCTCTACTTCAGCCGCGCTCAGAGTTAATTTTCTGCCACCCACGGACATGAGCCCGGCCTCCCGGACCCCTGTACTGGCTGCATTGCCGCGCACCTGAACTGTTTCGCCAAAGATATCCTGTATGGCATTGCGGTACTGGTCGGGGGTCAGCCGCACAAAGGTGATCTGTTCGTCGTTGACAGTATTCTCAGCAGCCCGCAGGACACCCGACACCAGGCACACTAACATTGCCGCAAACAAAGCACGCCCAATGGAATTATTTATACTGCTGATTCTTTTATCCATGTGTCCCCTACTGCGCTTGTTTTTCAGTGGAATACTGGCTGACCGCAGGGCCGCTGAATTTTGGCCCAGGCCCCACAGAATCGGCCAGCATGGCACCCTGACCATCGACGTGAAACGCTGGCACCGCTTCAATAAAGTAGGCCGCGGAGATCGCGGTATTTTCACCGGTCACCGGGTCCGGCACGGCATCGGAGTATCTTTTCAAATCGTAAAATATCCCGATCAGGTCAATCATCCCGTCAGTCTCTCCACGCACTGAAAGGTAATGGTAATAATCACGCCAGGGCTGGTAGCCGCCAATGTGGCCCTCCATGCTGCCGTCCTCTTTCAATTCGAACCGAAGTCTGGCGCCAGTCAATTGGAGGTGGGGATAAAACTGAGACTCGCCCTGCATATAGAACTCCCCGGGCTCGATCGTCAGCACGCGGTCTTTTATAGAACCCTTGAATTCATTGTGTGACCGGGGATTGGGGTCCACCGCAAAACTGGCCCCGGACATAATGCTGCCATAAGCGTCCCGCAAGGGAATATTCAGGGCGCGATCAAACGTTACCGTCACGTCTCCGTCCTGACTCAGATCCGCACCGGAAATCGAGATCAGCCAGGCGGGCATGGCATCGACCGCCGTGTCCCAGGCAATAGTTTCGTTATAGGGGTTTACCGGCTTGTTGACGTGGTAGCCGTCCCAACAGCCCAGCACCCGCCACATCTGATTGTCGATGCCCAACTCGCCGGTATCGGGGTGCTCCCAGGAATCCGGACCTGCCTTACCGTCCAGATTCAGGCCATAGGCATACCGACCCTGAGCGTTCCGGGCATTGGGGTCCGGCAGGGCACCGGGCGAATTTGCGGGGCTGAAATCCAGCCCATTCCAGCTCTGAATACCCCCCCGTGCTGCTCCACCACCTAAGGTAAAGGCGGTACCCACCAGCCTGCCTTCATCGTCGATGCCGTCATTGTTGAGTATTCGAATGGCCTCGTCTTCGTCATAGCCATCAGCCATCACCCGTCTTATCAGCACATCGGGCCGCGAGCCATTGGTCCCGTCCGGACAGGTCTGTTCATCCACGTAGGTTGCGGTATGGACCATGGAAATCACATAGCCTCGAGTCTCCAGCGCGGCTGCTGCCAGAAGCGAGGTGGAGAACGTGAGCGTTGCTAAACAGGACAGCGTGAAAGCGACCGGGACGTGATACCTGGTCGATGGTCGGGGATGTTGACGGGCCATTAGCATGTACCTTCTTGTTTTTTTAGAGTTTTTTATAGTTTTAGCCTTGCTGAAGGCCACTACTCCGCTGAAAATTCTGCCTTTTTGAATTGAATTGTGCAAGTAGGCAATTAGATTGCCATCTGAGCACTACCACAGACATCAATCCCAATGCCCGGGGTCAACCGGCTGCAATACCCACAGAATAAAACAGGGCCATCTGCCGGCCGTTCTGCGGCCAGCCAGCTGCAAAGCAATACAGCCTGGTCCAGCCATACTGTCGCGCCAGTCGGGGTGCCGGCCAGCTGACCTATCAGTCAATAACTGCCATCCAACAAACCACAGGGCACGCCAGGCTCAGACATCAATGCCTCCCGAAATTTTCTACCTCCGAATCAGCCTCCCTCAAACCACAACACAATTTGGCTTGAAAGTCGGATTGAAAACTGAAATAGTAATCGCACTTTTTACAGGAGACGACATGAAAACCCTAATCTACAGCGTTATCTTTTACTTCGCGCTCGTGAACGCGTCAAATGCCCAGATAATGGAGATGAATGGTAGCTGGGAGTTAAACCCGGAAAAGACCATTGGGCCCAGCCCTGTCCAGGAGACGCTGGTATTCGACATAAAACCAGGCACCCAGGCTTATGTGATGACCTCGGTCGATGCCGACGGCAGCGAGGGGCTCAATGCCTGGGAGATTCCCTACGATGGAAAAGACCACGCGACTAAAATAGCCGGGGCAACCGCCTCGATACGTCGCATTGGAGAAAAAACCGAGTTTGTGGTCAACAAGACCGATGGCCGCATTACATCGACCTACACGCGAGTGCTTGTAGATGATGACCGTACCATCATGTCTATTGGACGAAACGGCGAAGGTAAGATCCTGTGGGTGAGAGTCTTCGAAAAACTGTAATGAGAACGTGATGCAGGCAGTGCACCGTTGTTATGTGCTAATTCCTTTAAACCAGTTCGACCCTGCTCCACTCTTAACAGCGTCGCTTTTAAAGACCTTAAAATAATTGGAGTCAGAGTAAAACTACTGTATTTTTACTCTGACCCTCTTAATCTAGTCGGCTCTCCTGACGGAGCCGTCCCCGTACTCCGGAATGTTCCGCTGGAAAACCTGCCAGTAGTGCCGTATTCCGGTGATACTTTCATTCCCCTGTGAATCGACTTCCCTGGTGACAGGATCTCTACCGATCAACCTGGCAACCTCGGCACGATCGGCAAGCAGTACCACCGTCATCTCGTAGATTTTGCCGTCAATCTTCATGCGTACGCGCGGGTCGCGCTCGATGTTGGCCCACCACCGCTTCGAATGGGGAAACTCTTTTTCCAGCCTGAAGTCCTGCTCGCTTCCGCCTATGTACAGTCTGTCAGCGCGCGGTGTGGCATTGATTGTGACTGAGTGTGGAATTCCGTACCAGGTGCGGGTTTCCAGCATGATGGTATTTCCCCGAAGCGGATCATTGACCTGGTTTATCCAGTCCCAGTTCGAGACGGGTTCCCGAACTGTGTCCCCGGAGAGCCACAGCCCCGGCCAGGCAGTGCGGCCACTCTCAATAAATGCCTGACTGCCAGGATCGATATAGCGGGGGTCGAGACCGGTCTCGCGCAGGACCAGCAACAATCCAAGCACGGCGACAACAATAATCAGCAGGCCAGTTTTCAGGGTTCTCATCCGGTTATCCTTCCCTCTTTTTTTGAAAACGTTAACACAAACCCACGAAAAAGAATGAATCGCCCCGGTATTCCCGGAGACTCTATTCTTTGAGAGGATAGAGTAATGAGTAGATCAAATCGATATGCCCCGGAAGTCCGGGAAAGGGCCGTACGCCTGGTACGGGAAGCGGAAAAAGAACACAGTTCTCAATGGGCAGCAATTCAATCGGTATCAGCCAAAATTGGTTGTACGCATGAGACGCTGCGCCGATGGGTTCGCCAGTCAGAACGGGATCAAGGCGAACGAGCTGGGCTGACAACGGATGAGAAGGCGCTACTGAAGCAGCTGCAACGTGAGAATCGGGAGCTGAAACAGGCTAACGAAATCCTACGTAAGGCATCAGCTTTTTTCGCCCAGGCGGAGCTCGACCGCCGACCGAAGTGATGGTGTCGTTCATTGACGAACATCGAGATGCCCATGGGGTCGAGTCGATTTGCAAGCAGTTGCCAATCGCCCCGTCGACATATTACGAAGCCAAGGCACGCCAGACCGATCCATCAAGGTTACCGGCCAGAGCACATCGAGATGCAGAGCTGATACCTGAGATTGTCCGTGTATTTGAAGACAACTTTCAGGTCTATGGTGCCAGGAAGATCTGGCGGCAATTGAACCGGGAGAATTGGGAAGTGGCCCGGTGCACGGTGGAACGTTTGATGGCGCAACTTGGTATTTCAGGCGCAATCCGCGGCGGCAAGAAATACCGCACGACGATCCCTGATGAGTCAGCAGACAGACCTGCTGACCTGGTGCAACGCCAGTTCAGGGCCGATCGACCGAACCAGCTTTGGGTTGCAGATTTTACCTACGTCGCTACCTGGACCGGTGTGGTCTATGTAGCTTTCGTCATTGATGTATTCGCACGTCGAATCGTGGGATGGCGGGTGTCGCGCTCCATGAAAGCGGAGCTGGTGCTGGATGCCCTGGAGCAGGCATTATGGGCTCGAGGAAATACTGAGGGACTCATCCATCACAGTGATCGAGGTAGTCAATATTTGGCCATACGATACACCGAACGACTTGCCGAATCAGGCATACAGTGTTCTGTGGGCACAACAGGTGACTCTTATGACAATGCCCTGGCGGAGTCTATCATCGGCTTGTATAAAACGGAGGTAATTCATCGACACGGGCCTTGGAAATCGATTGATCCGGTGGAATATTCCACCCTGGAATGGGTAGACTGGTTCAATCAGCGCAGGCTACTTGGCCCAATCGGTGATGTACCACCTGTGGAGTTTGAGCAGACTTACTATGAACAGCTGGAAGAGTCAGCCAGCGTACCCTGACTCACACAAAAGGGTCTCCGGTGTTCCCGGGGCGATTCA